>NZ_JBGSUU010000082.1:0-13984 GCF_041753295.1 Geminocystis sp. | reverse complement strand
ACTGGATCTATTTTTTGACACCAGCGATTAAAACATGGTGGCATTGATGAAGATGTTGTTTCTTTCATTTTGACCTAAAAACGTTATAATACAAAAATTATAACCTAATTTCTTTTATCGTTTTGTTTAAGTACCGTTAGAATAATTATCAATCCTTTGTGAATAATCAATTATTATAATTTTACCACTAGAGAAGTCGTGAGAAATAATGATATTTAATTAGCAGTCAGCTATCCGTTAGAATTTAATCATTAAAGGTATCTAAAATTCTCAAATTATGAAAACCAACTCTTATTAATTATAAAAGATAATTATAATAATCTTAATGTTGAAAATTATCATTAAAATGTTTTTCGTTTATTACAAAATCTACAATTTTTTCGTGTATTTTTTCTCTCATTTTCGTGGCATCAATTCTTAAATAAGGATGCTGATATTTACTTAAAATTTTCTCAAAATTATCTTTTACTAGGGTTAATTTTTCTTGATTTTCATAAATCTCTAATGTGTTGCGATTTTTAATACGACTTAAAGCAATATCTACGGGAATATCAAGATAAATAAGAAAATGGGGAGGAGGAAAATCTTGATTTAATAAACTAACAAATTGAAAATCTTTTTCTGTTTTTGCATTATAAGCAAGGGAGGAAAAATAATATCGAGTAGTGATGACATGAGTATTTTCTTGAATAAGTTTTTGCACTCCATCAATATTATTATATAAGTGATAATGACGATCTGCTGCAAATAAATAAGCCATTTGTTGATCAAATAAATCTTGATTGCTAAAATGATTTTGATGGGCTAAAAATTCTCTTAATAATTTTCCTATTTTACCAGAAGAAGGTTCAGGACTTATAACTACTTTTTGCCCTTTTGTAATAAAGTATTCTTGCAATAACTCTGCTTGAGTAGTACTTCCAGCACCATCTATACCTTCTAAAACGATGAAATAACTTTGTTTTTTTTGTTGATTAATCATACTTAATTTATTACCTTTTCCAAATAAAAAAAGTTTCTGTTAAATCCATTATAAACTGATGTTGTCTTTTATTTTTTTCTAACCATACTTGTTGAATATATTTAATTATTTGTAATGAAGAAGGCTGACTAAATTTAACGTCAAATAGATAGTTAAAAGGTTTTTCTTGTCTCTTTAATAATGTTATTGCTGTTAAAATTTCTTCCATGACATATCCAATACTATGAAAACCTAATATATAGTTATTTTTATCTATAATTATTTTAATAAATAGATCATTTTGAGTTAGGCTTAAAGATGATTCTAAAGTAAAATTAATAAGTAAAATTCTGATATTATTACCTATTAATAATTTTGCTTGTTTTTCTGTATATCCCAATCTATAAATAGAAGGATTATTCATTAAACTATAAGGAATTTTACTATAATTAATGTCTTGCCAAGGAAAAAATAAAGCATTATTAACGGCAACTTTTACTTCATATTCTGTGATGTTATCTAAATTATAACCTCCTAATAAATCTCCACAACTATAAATTTGAGGGTGGAAAGTCTGCAATTTGTTGTTGACAGATATTTTTCCTTTATTAATATTTATACCTGAACTTTTTAAGCCAATTTTATCCACATTTAAGTCTAGTTTTTTATTCGTAATTATTACACTATCCCTCCATTTTTGTCGATTATTAAAATCAAAATTTTTAAGATTAGATTGTGTATAAATTTTAATTCCTTTTCCTTCTAAAATTAGTTGTAACTGAAAAGATATATTTTCATCTTCTGATGGTAAAAGTTGTTTATTTTCGGTTATTAAAGTGATATTTTTATTCAGTTTATTAGCTAAATAAATTCCATTAATGTCATTACTAATAATTATGATATTATCTGGTAAATCAATATCACTTTCGGGCAAAATTAGATTATCAATTGTTAAATAATTTTCTTTATTAGTTAATAATTCTTCAGGAAATAATTGTTGTAAAGTCATAGCTAATAAATAAGAAGAAGACTCTAATTCATGATTATTAGTAAACAATACAAGTTTTTTTTGCTGACTAAATTGACATTTATCTTTAATTAAATCTACTCCTAATGATGTTAAATTAGGCCAATATTTATTAGTAAAAAGGTTTTCTTTTTCTTTTAAAAATTGTTGACAATTAATATTACCATTTAAGTTTAATAAATCACTTTTATATTCTTCTTTTAAATAGCTAAAATTATCTTCTGAATAATTATTATCGCCAAAAATTAAAGCAACTCTAGCACCTAACTTTACAGCATATTCTGCGGCAAAAATAGCTTGTTTTGTAAGTCCAATAATCACTAAATCATATTTGAGTTTCATTTAATTTACTTTTTTTTTAATAGCAATCTTAAATAATATATAAGAAATAAAACAATATTCTGAAATTGTTATTAAGACTAAATTCTATCACTTTTTAAGTATATAATACCCTAAAACACCTTTAATGAGTAATTTTATCTTTTGCTTTTTCGACAATTTTAATAGTAAAATTAACTAAGTTTTTATTATTAAATTATCTTATTTTTAAAGACAAAATTAGCTAATTCAGTACGATTATTAGAATTAGTTTTTTTTAATAAACTACTGACATATTTTTCTATTGTTTTTGGACTTAAGTACAATTTATTAGCTATTTTTAAATTAGATAAACCTTTAATTAGTAATTCTAAAACTTCTATTTCTCTCTTAGTTAAATAAATATTATTTTCTGCTATTTTATCTCGATTATTAGCGATTAAATTACTTACTGGTTGAGGATAATTATGATTAATTTCTGTAAATAATAATTCTGATTGAATAATTTGTGTCTTTTCTAATAAATGACGTACAATAGCAGTTAATTCATTAGGTTGAAAAGGTTTTGCTAAATAAATATCACCCCCAGCTTGATAGCCATGAATTTTATCTTCGGTAGTATTTTTATGAGTTAAAAATATGACTGGTAATAGACGAAAATTAGGATTTTCTCGTAATTCTTTAACTAGATGATAACCGTCTTTATTTGGCATTTTTATATCAGAAATTAACAGATGAGGATGATATTTATTCGCTAAAGATAAGGCTTCTTCTCCATCAGAAGCTAAAATCACGGAATAACCATGTAATTCAAGACAATCTTTAATTAATCGCCGAATGGTAAAATCATCATCGGTTACGAGAATTTGTAAAGGCATAAACGGTTAACTTAACCTAATATTATAGATTTACGTTTTTTTTATTTTATCTTAAAATACTCTTTATTATCTAATTTTAATAATTGTAAAATTATCTTACATTAACACCATAAAAATTAATATAAATAGACAAAATTTAATTAATATTAATCATTAATTAATAAATATTTAAAGGGGTAAAATCAATGATAGTTTTACTGAAATAGTGGTTTAAAATTTGATTAATTTACCTGAATGTTTGATAATTAACAACGAAAACTAGATTATAACCTTATGGCAACGGACATGGAATCTCAATTACAAACCCTTGCAGAATCAGCACAAAAAGCCATCGCTACTGCTGACAGCTTACAAAAGCTAGAAGAATTAAGAGTGAGTTATTTAGGCAAAAAAGGGGAATTATCTTTAATTTTAAAGGAAATGGGTAAATTATCAGCCGAAGATCGTCCTCGCATTGGTGCAGTTGCCAACCAAATAAAAAATGAAATACAAATAAATTTAGTTGATAGACAAAATAAGTTACAACAAGCAGAAATTAATCAGAAAATATTAGCTGAAACCTTAGATGTAACAATGCCGGGGGTTAGTTACTCATTAGGGAAGTCTCATCCATTACAAAGTACTATTGATCGAGTAATAGATATATTTGTAGGCTTAGGATATACTATAGCAGAAGGCCCGCAAATAGAGGGAGATTATTACAATTTTACCGCTTTAAATACTCCCGAAGATCATCCTGCTAGAGATATGCAAGATACTTTTTATTTTGAAGATGGAAATTTATTGCGGACTCATACATCATCAGTACAAATTAGATACATGGAAAAAAATGAGCCACCTTTAAGAATTATTGCACCGGGGAGAGTCTATAGACGAGATACCGTTGACGCAACCCATTCTGCCGTCTTTCATCAAATCGAAATTTTAGCTATCGATAAAGGTTTAACCTTCACGGATTTAAAAGGTACAATTAAAGAGTTTTTACGTCAAATGTTTGGGGATGATTTACCCACTTTATTTCGTGGCAGTTATTTCCCTTTTACTGAACCATCTGCTGAAGTTGATGTACAATGGCAAGGAAAATGGCTAGAAGTTTTAGGCTGTGGCATGGTTGATCCTAATGTCCTTAAAGCGGTAGGATATGATCCAGAAGTTTATAGTGGGTTTGCTGCTGGATTAGGTGTTGAGCGTTTTGCGATGATTTTACACAAAATTGATGATATTCGCCGATTATACAATAGCGATCTTCGTTTTTTACAACAATTTTAACCAAAGAAATCGAAACTGGATAAATTTAATCAAATGATTCAATGAATAAATTGTCTATTACCATTAGAATAATAATTACTAATTCCTAATTCCTAATTATCGTGGGGTTTACTTGTGTTTTTTAGTGTTGTTATTCCTACTTATAATCGTTTACCTATTTTACAAAAATGTCTCCTTGCTTTGGAGAATCAGCAATTTAACTCAGATTTAGTTACTGATTATGAAATTGTTGTAGTAGATGATGGCTCAAGCGATGAAACAATCCTATGGATAACCACCGCAAAACATCTTTTACCCCACGTTAAACTTTATACTCAAAATCACAAGGGAGCAGCCTCTGCTCGTAATTTAGGAGTACAAAAAGCCCTAGGAGATTGGATTATTTTTATTGATAGCGACTTAGTTGTAACATCTTCTTTCCTACAAGCCCATAGTCAAACTTTAGATTCTGCTAATAGCAACCGTATTTTTAGTTATGGTGCGGTAATTAATACTTCTAACTTTAATGATCCCACTTCTGAACCTTATAAAATTACGGATTTTTCCGCCGCTTATTTTGCTACTGGTAATGTGGCGATCGCCAAAAAATGGTTATTAGAAGCAGGATTGTTTGACACCATGTTTAAGCAATATGGATGGGAGGATTTAGAGTTAGGAGTAAGGTTAAAAAAACTAGGTTTAAAATTAATAAAATGTCCCCAAGCAGTAGGTTATCATTGGCATCCACCATTTAATATTGAACAAATACCCAAGTTAATTGAGCAAGAAATTCAAAGGGGGAAAATGGGAGTATTATTCTATCAAAAACATCCCACTTATGAAGTAAAAATGATGATTCAAATGACATGGATACATAAAATATTATGGGGAGTTTTATCCTTAAGGGGTGCATTAAATGAAAAAACCCTCAAACCGCTTTTAAAATGGCTAATCAATCAAGGGAAACCTAACTTAGCGTTAGAAGTGGCGCGTATCTTCTTAAATTGGTACAACGTTAAAGGAGTATATGCCGCTTACGAAAAAACTAAGTAAAAATACTTAATTCATAAAAATAAGATAACTAAATAAAATTTGTCCATATAATACTGTTAGATCTAAATCTAAATAGATCTATCAAAATAACAAAAGTACGATAATAAACTCTTATAGAAAATTACGGAGGAAAGATTAATGCCTTTTATTACTTTTATTATAGGTGGGATCATTGGTTTTGTGGTTAATTTCG
Source organism: Geminocystis sp. (assembly GCF_041753295.1). NCBI lineage: Bacteria > Bacillati > Cyanobacteriota > Cyanophyceae > Chroococcales > Geminocystaceae > Geminocystis > Geminocystis sp. The sequence continues at coordinate 8,306 of NZ_JBGSUU010000082.1, read as the reverse complement.
TCTTAAATAAAGATAAAATATCTGCAACTCAGAAAGATGAAGAGGTTAGAAAAGCCTTAGAAACTGCGGAAAGAGATTTTGAGCCTCGTAAACAAGAAATAATTGCATCCTTAAGTAAACAATATCAAGTAGAAGCAGATAAAAAAGTTGCTGAAGTAGAAACTACCTATCAAACACAAATTCAAGACTATGAAAATAAAGTTAGTGAATTAGAAGCCAATCTAGCTTTCTTTCAATCCTCTGAAGGACAACTCTTAGAACTACAATCAGAAAATCCAAAATTACAAGCTAGAATTTCAGAATTAGAGGAGTTACTAGAGACACAAACACCTGTTAATGATGAAAATAGAATAGCGGAATTAGAGCAACAATTACAACAGCAAACTCAAGATTTTGAAAATCGACAATATCAGCTACAAGAATCTTTCCAAATTCAACTCGAACAACTACAAGCTAGTCATCAATCAGAAATTGAAGGTTATCAATATCAAATAAATGATCTTACAAATCAAATAGATAATTTTACCACAACTATTTCTGGGATGACTCCACCCATAGAAGAAGCGCAAACTCCTGATTCTGAGATTTTATCCAATTCAACGAATATAATTGATCCATTTACTATTGTTGATGACATTCTAGCAGAACCTGATGCCGAAGAATTTACCCCAGAGTTAGAAATAGAAGAAACTGTAGATAATTTTGATTTTGGCACTGAAGAGGTAGCAGAATTTACCCCAGAGTTAGAAGTAGAAGAAACTGTAGATAATTTTGATTTTGCTTCAGATACTGAAGAGATAGAAATGTTTACTGATAATTCAGATTTATCAGCCTTTGCATTAGAAGAAACAAATAATTTAGAAGATGAATTAAATTTAGATGCTTTCTCTGAATCAGAATCAAGTTTTGACTCCGAAATAGAAATGTTTACTGATTCAACAAGTTTAGATAATGATAGTTTTGAAGAATTTAATGTAGATACTTTTTCTAATTCTGAATATAATTCTCAAACAGAAGTAGAAATGTTTAACGAAAGTTTAGATTTGTCTAGTGATGATGATTTATCTTTAATTTCTGATTCTGAAGAAGATTTTAATTTTGAGAGTTATAGCGACTCTGCTTCTGCATCTATTGAGCCTGAAATAGAAATGTTTAATGATGATTTCGATTTTGACGTTAATTTATCTGATAATTCTGAAGATGATAATGAATTAGATTTATCTAGCTTTATGAATGATAATTCAATCTCTTCAGGTGATGATAATGATAACTTCAATTTAGATGATTTATTAGAAGAGGAAACAGAGGAAAAATAACTATTGTTAATTGTTATTCATTATAAATTTTTCCTGATTAATAAACAATTTCGATGATCAGGAAAATGATTATAATCTAATTCATCGGCAATTTTTTCTAAAATCTCAATACCTCTTCCTCCAATAGCTAAGTCTTCGGGGGAAGATATTTTTTTCGGTTTTGCTTTTAACTTAAATGGTTTTCCATAATCCCATATCTTTATTTTTATTTCTTTTTCTGTAACGCTAATTTCAATATCTATGGGAGTATCTGATGATTTATCTTTATGTGCATGACGTACTGCATTTGTAAATCCTTCTGCTAAAGCTAACTGACATTGTAGCCAATCTTTTTGATTTATCCATGTCTGTTTTAATGATTCAAACTTAGATAACACTTCCTCTAAATAAGTTAAATCACTCTTGACTTGGAATATGATCTCTTGAGAAATTTTCAACTGTAATCTAAACCTCTTTTAATTATTTTGCTCGTGTGCCAATCTAATTTAAACTACCATTATCTAAAGTTATTTTAGCCTAAATTTTATCACATCAAACTATGACATTTTTACCATCAACGAACTATTATTCTTGGAATAAATATCAGTGTGCTTACACTAGCTATAATACTGAAAGTGATCACGATGTAGCTTTAGTGTTAATTCATCCTATTGGTGTCGGTTTATCAGGCAATTTTTGGCATCGTTTTCTAGCCGCCGAAGCTAATTTAAGCAGTAATCTACCTATTTATAACCCTGATTTATTAGGTTGTGGAGAAAGTGATTTAAAACGTATTGCATATGATCCTAAAGATTGGGCAAATCAACTCAATTATTTTATTACTAATGTGGTTAAAAAACCTGTTATTTTAGTTGTACAAGGTGCATCTTTTCCCATCGCTATTTATCTGTGTGCAGGGGAGATAAAATCAGATTTAATTAAGGGTTTAATCTTGTCAGGACCACCCGCTTGGAATATTATGACGATAGGAGGTAATCTTAGAATTAGTGAAATTATTTGGAATATCTTTTTTGATTCTTTTATTGGTTCATTATTTTATCAGTATGCTCGTCGTCGTGATTTTATAAAATCTTTCTCTATTAAACAACTATTTGCTGAGGCTAAAGACGTTGATGAAGAATGGTTAGATATGTTAGAAAAAGCCGCTATTAATCCTGAAAATCGTTATGCTGTTTACTCATTTTTAGCTGGTTTTTGGCGCAAAGATTATTCAAAATTAATGAAAAAATTAGAGCAAAAAATATTACTTTTAATTGGAGAAAAAGCCACCAGTGTTAGTAAAGATGGTTTTAAAGAAACTCCTGATAAAAAAATAAAATTATACCAAGAAAATATCCCTAATATTGAAGCGAAAAAAATTAAAGGAAGAAATGTTTTACCCTATGAATCAACACAAGAATTTTTAACAGAAGTTGTTAATTTTTATCATCAATTTTCACTGTAACTATTTATTATTAACTATTAACTATTAATTAAAATTTTATGGATAATATTCAAGCTATTAGAGGTACAAAAGATATTTTACCGTCAGAGGTTATCTACTGGCAACATCTGGAAAAAACCGCTTCCAAAATACTAGAAAAAGCTAACTATCTTGAAATTCGCACCCCAATTTTTGAACAAACTCCCTTATTTGAAAGGGGTATCGGGGAAGCTACCGACGTAGTTGGGAAAGAAATGTACACATTTACAGATAGAGGCGATCGCTCTATAACATTACGTCCTGAAGGTACAGCAGGAGTAGTACGCTCTTACATTCAACATAAATTATCTGCCGGTGGTGGAATTGATAGATTATGGTATAGTGGAGCGATGTTTCGTTATGAACGTCCCCAAGCAGGAAGACAGCGACAGTTTCATCAAATAGGCTTAGAGTTGTTAGGTAGTCGAGCAGCAAGGGCAGATGTGGAAGTAATTGTGATCGCTACGGACATATTAAAAGCCTTGGGATTAAAAAATCTTAGTTTACAACTTAATTCCGTAGGTAGTAAAGAAGATAGACAAACCTATAGACAGGCTTTAGTTGAGTATTTTACTCCTTATAAAAATGATTTAGATACTGATTCACAGGATAGATTAACTCGTAACCCGTTACGGATTTTAGATAGTAAAGATCAAAAAACCCAAGAAATCGCTAAAAATGCTCCAAATATTCTTGATTTTCTTCAAGATGACTCCCGAAGCCATTTTGACAAAGTATGTAGCTTACTAACTGATTTAGGTATTTTATATGAATTAAATCCAAGGCTAGTCAGGGGTTTAGATTACTATACTCACACTGCTTTTGAAATTATCTCAGAGGATTTAGGCGCTCAAGCAACGGTATGCGGTGGAGGAAGATATGACGGTTTAGTGACTCAGTTAGGAGGAGTAGAAACTCCTGCTATTGGTTGGGCTATGGGTATGGAAAGGTTAATATTATTATTAGAACAGTTACAGCCTCTTAAACCTCAATCCCCAGATATTTATTTTGTTTCCCGAGGAGAAAAAGCGGAAAATCAAGCTCTTGTCATGGCTCAAAATTTACGCCAACATGGTTTTAAAGTAGAATTAGATCTTAGTGGCAGTAATTTCGCTAAACAGTTTAAACGTGGTGATCGCAGTGGTGCTAAAATTTGTTTAGTATTAGGAGACAGTGAAGTAGAAACGGGTATAATTCAGGTTAAATACTTAGAAAATGCCGAACAAAAAACCGTATCTCAAGATCAATTATTAGAGATTTTGTCATTGTCATTATAATTAGAAGATTATTTCAATATAATGAAAAGATAAAAAGTATTATAAAACTATGGATAATAACGATTGGCTAAAGCAATTACTCATGATTGGTGTGGGTACAACTTCTCTAGCGGCGGAAAAAATCAAAGAAGTTAGTGAGCAATGGGTAAAAGAAGGTAAAATAAACCCAGATCAAGCTAAAGGAATTGTGGACGATTTACTACAACAAATTCAATCAGATCAAAGTACAATTCAATCTCAAATAGAACGACAAATTAGAAATGTTTTACAAGATTTAGGTGTACCGAAACAGTCAGAAATGGACGAACTAAGGGGGAGAATTGACCGTTTAGAGCGTCAGATTAGAGATTTAGAAAATAAATCTTGGCGATAAATAATTAGAAATTAGAAATTAGGAATTATTAATTAATTTTCAACAGTCCTAACTAAGATAAGATTTGAGTATAATATGATCAGAAAATCAGTAAAAACTAGATCATGTCAAAAGTTCAGACTATTGCTCAAACGGCCACCGCCGCATCTGCTAAATTAGGCATAAACAAATTTGATATATACGGCTCTGCCATTGATCAAACTAGCGTACAAGTGTTTCAAGGAGAACCAAAACAAGTTAAAGCCTCCCAGAAATCTAGTGTAATTGTTAGAGTCTGGAACGAAAAAAAACAAATAGGAGTTACTTCTACTACAGATGTTGATCCCGTTGGCATTGAATTAGCCCTAAAAACAGCCTATGAAGCTAGTTATTTTGGTGTAACAGATCATATTCCTGATTTTAGTGATGAAGCAAAATCTCCTTTACCTTTTAGCAAAAGTGAATTAGCTACCCCCACCCCTGCGGCTGAATTAATTACAAAGTTGTTGAAAATTGAACAGGATTTATTAAATGCCCATGAAGCAATAACTTCTGTACCTTATAATGGTATTGCAGAGCAGGAAGTTGAACGTTTTTACCTTAACAGTGACGGTGCATTAAGAGAAGAAACCAGATCTTTTGCCTCTATTTATTTATATACTACCACCGAGCAAGAAGACAGAAAACCTCGTAGTGGTGGTGCATATAAAATAGCCAATACCTTAGAAAAATTAGACATCGATGGTTGTTTTCAAGAAACCGTAGAGAAAACCATTAGTCACCTTAACTATAAAGCAATCCCTTCAGGAAAATATCGAGTTGTTTTTTCCCCCGAAGCATTTTTAAGTCTTTTAGGTGCATTTAGTAACCTTTATAACGCCCAAAATATTCTGGATAAACAAAGTCTTTCCACTCCTGAATCCCTAGGAAAATCCATCGCATCCCCTTTACTTTCAGTTAGTGATAATGCCTTACATTCAGGTAATATCAGCGCAGAAACCTTTGACGGTGAAGGTACACCCACAGGTAATTTACCCATCATCGAAAATGGTGTTTTAGTCAATTTCTTACATAGTAGCGTTACCGCTAAAAGAATGAATGCTAAACCCACAGGTAACGCCAGTATTGGAGCAAAAGTAAGTATTGGGGTTAACTACTATCATGTTTTTCGAGGAAAACAACCCACCACTGAATATAACTTAGATACCGCAGAAAATATTATCTTAATCGATGATGTCCAAGCCTTACACGCTGGGGTTAATTCTTTACAAGGTTCATTTTCTCTACCTTTTGATGGCTGGTTAGTAAATAAAGGAGAAAAAGTTAGTATCGAAGCTGCTACCGTAGCTGGAGATTTTCTTGATGTTTTAAAATCTATTATCTTTGTGGAAGCTGAAGCCGAAGTTACTCCTAGTGGTGTTTGTCCTCGTATTTGGGTTGATAGCTTATCTATTACAGGACAATAAATAACGTTTAATCTGCAAAACCATTCTTAAAACCATGTTAAAAATACTATTCATAAGTATAATTTTTTCTCTCTCCCTATTCATAACTCCCGTTATGGCAGAAGAAGCGGTTAATATTCCTTTCACTGAAGCACAATTACAACAGGGTGAAAATATAGCTCAAGAAGCTATTTTAGCTACGGAAAAAGGAGATTTTGTTCAAGCTGAAGCATATTGGACTCAATTAGTTACCCAATTTCCTACTAATCCAGCTGTATGGAGTAATCGGGGTAATGCTAGAGTTAGTCAAAATAAATTAGAAGATGCTATTTCTGACTATAACCAGTCTATCAAACTTGCCCCCACTGCACCAGATCCTTACCTTAATCGTGGTACTGCTCATGAAGGCTTACGAGAATATAACAAAGCGATCGCCGATTATGAACAAGTGTTAAAATTAGATCCAGAAGATGCGATGGCTTATAATAACTTAGGTAATGCCAACGCTGGGCTATCTAACTGGGATATTGCCTTAGAGTATTATAATAAAGCAATAGAATTATCTCCTAATTTTGCGTTTGCAAGGGCAAATGAATCTCTAGCCTTATATGAATTAGGAAGAAAACAAGAAGCCTTAACACAAATGCGCAACTTAGTGCGTAAATATCCTATGTTTCCTGACGTAAGAGCTGCTTTAACCGCAGTTTTGTGGGAAAATGGTAAACAAGGAGAAGCAGAAAGTAACTGGGTTGCTACCATCGGCATGGATAGCCGCTATCGAGATTTACAGTGGCTTAAAGAGGTTAGAAGGTGGCCTCCTACCATGATAGTTGCGTTAGAAAAATTCTTGACCTTAGAGGGCAATTAATCAATTAGTAATGATTCAAAAATAAATAAATTTGAAATACTATTAACCATTTCTTGACGAACTAAAAATGTCTATTGACGAAAGAAGGAAAATCAATTATAATAGGTAACTGTGAAAAATAAAGGCTTGGTAGCTCAGTAGGTTAGAGCAGGGGACTCATAAGCCCAAGGTCGGCAGTTCAAATCTGCCTCGAGCCATCTTTATGTCGAGTAACATTTTATTTGTCATCGTTAACAAATTATTGTCATCTTAACGAATTAACTGTCGCTGAATAATCGTTAACAAATTAATTGTCATTTTATTAAGAGTCCCCTGCTCCTTTCAATCCACATATATATCTATTATAACTATTTTAGTATTTTGCAGTTTTATGGTGATCCTTTCGATCGCACAGAGAAGTAAATTCATCTGCAACCCCCCTTTTTGAAACCTTTGCTAAGACTAAATCCTAGAAGCAGTTTGCGAGGGATTATAAATGAGAACTATCTGAAGTGGATTCCTCCTTGGTCGGAGGTGATTCAGTAGCCACCACTATAGTAAACCTATACCCCTATTACTGGGTGCGCACCTTATTCTTTATCGTGAGATAAACAGCATCAGGGTGGACAGCTACTAGGGTCAGAAAGCAAGTCCGAAGACAAACTAACCCACATTTCACACAGCACAGAGGTTCAAAGAACATAAACTGCGGCGCTATTATGTAATCAAATTGTCAAGGTACAAAAATGAGCAAATAGAACGGAAATAATATTCATTTACCCAAAACTAAATCCCTAGATTGCTCTTGAGGACTACCTCTTATCGGTTGTTTTCTCTCCTCTATGGATATAGAAAGTCTCTTGGCTTGATTTTGAAGACCATCGATCAAAAAACCATAACTCCACTGATGAACGCTCATACGATAGGTTTTAGCATACTTCTTCTGAAGATCGACCGATAAGGGAATCTTTTTCTCCGCCTTAACCTTAATCTCACTTTCCACAATCTCTCGGATGTAGTCTAATTTAGGAATAACAATACTTCCTGCTTGATATTGAGTAGCTAAATCCATCACAGCACCAACCAATAAATCATTAAGATATTTTCCCTGATTAGAATCACCAAAAGAAACAGAAGAAGATTACCGTTGATTCACATGACGCTGATGGGCTTGACGTTGTTTTTGTACCTGATAACGGTTCAGCAACTTATAATTCTTGCCCAATAACTGTTTAGTAGTGCGGTAAGCAATAACCTTTTGGGTTGTCATATCAATAACACTAACCGTCACAGGATGTTTTAAGCTTAAAGCCACTCCTACGATAATATTAGGATTACCCTGATATTTGGCTCTACTAGGACGAGGAAAAGACTGATGTAAATTGTTCTGACTGGTCTTTTTACTTTTAAGACACTGCTTTTGATTATCATTGAGAGAAGGTTTCTTCTCCATACTTTCGATAATCTTAGCGGTACTTAAACAAAACGATAAAAGAAATTAGGTTATAATTTTTGTATTATAACGTTTTTAGGTCAAAATGAAAGAAACAACATCTTCATCAATGCCACCATGTTTTAATCGCTGGTGTCAAAAAATAGATCCAGTC
>NZ_JBGSUU010000081.1:0-5063 GCF_041753295.1 Geminocystis sp. | reverse complement strand
ATTTTGCTTCAATGACTAACATTATTTTATGGTACTTTTATTGCCATAAGATTATTTTAACATAAACTTTTGGATTTATGTGGACTCCCGACCGTCGAATTTTTTTTATTGATTGGTCAGCATTCATCCCGTCACCAAAACGATTCACTTTTTAAGTTTATGGTGAGGGCTTACGGCACGACATTTTTAAGGTAAACATTAAGATAAATCCAATTTCAGGGAAAATAGGAGTTTAAAGACTATAATCTATGAATAAGAAACACCTATTAATTAAAGAAAATGAGTAAAAACGCACCCGTAAATATTGGCATTGAAGAAAAAGATAGAAAACATATCGCTGATGGATTATGTCGTCTTTTAGCTGATACTTATACATTATATTTGAAAACACATTATTTTCACTGGAATGTTACAGGATCACTATTTAACTCTTTGCATTTAATGTTTGAACAACAATACACCGAATTAGCCTTAGCTGTGGATAGTATTGCGGAAAGAATTAGAACTTTAGGATATACTGCACCGGGTAGTTATAGTGAGTATGGAGAATTATCTTCCATTGAAGAAACCAGAGAAGTTCCTAAAGCCGAAGACATGGTAAGGTTATTAGTAGAAGGTAATGAGGCTGTAGTTAGAACTGCTAGAAGTGTATTTCCTGTGGCTGAAAAAGCTAGTGATGAATCCACTGCTGATTTATTAACTCAAAGAATGAGTCTTCATGAAAAAAATGCTTGGATGTTGAGAAGTAATCTTTAATGTTTTCTTTCCTGACAAAAAATAACTAATTTTTAACTCCATGACTACTGATACATTTTTATACCGTTATCCTCCTTTAATATCAGGCATTTTAAAAAAAAGATATAAACGCTTTTTAGCAGATATTGAGTTAGAAACAGGGGAATTAATTACGGCTCATTGTGCGAATACTGGTCCGATGTTAGGATTATGTGAAGTAGGTAGTCATGTAATGGTATCAAAAAGCGATAACCCTAAGCGTAAATTGGGTTACACATGGGAAATGATAGCTGTAGGGAAAAATAATCCTGTGTGGGTGGGAATTAATACGGCTTTGCCGAATCGTATTATTAAACTAGCTTTACAACAACAATTGATTTCTGAATTAGCTTCACAATATAGTCAAGTAAAAAGTGAGGTAAAATTTGGTCATGATGGCAAAAGTAGAGTTGATTTTGTGTTAACTGGGGATGAATTTCAACCGCCAATTTATGTGGAAGTAAAAAATACTACCCTTGCAGAAAACGGGGTTGCTTTATTTCCTGATACTGAAACCACCAGAGGGCAAAAACACTTACAAGAATTAATGGCATTGTCAAAACAGACTAAGGCGGTAATGTTATATTTTATCAGTCGAGAAGATTGTGAGACTTTTGGGGTAGGAAAACAATATGATTCCACCTACGGAGATTTATTTCATCAAGCTATTAACAAAGGAGTTAAAATTTTACCTTGTCGTTTTCAAGTTCTTCCTGAAGGGGTAAAATATCTAGGAATGGCAAAAATAATATTATGATTTCGGCTTTCTTTGCGTAAAAACTGAGATACGGTACAATAGGAATCTATTTTCAAATTTAGTCCATAACAAGACGAATAGTACCTAAGTGAACTATAAAATTTTCAGTGAGGCTAGAAGATAGGAAAGAGGAGATAGGAGGTAATAGTAAGAATTGATTTTAACATTAGTCAAATTGATTTTCAGTAATTATTTAGGCTTATTTAATTATTTTTGGTAGATAAAATTTGCCCCGCTATTACTTTTATTTTACAAGTTTTTTTACAGTTTATGGATGGTAATAATAGTTTATGAAATTTATTGATCAAGTCGAGGTAGAAGTAGAAGCAGGAAAAGGTGGTGATGGTATTGTAGCCTTTCGTAGAGAAAAATACGTCCCTGCTGGTGGCCCTTCTGGGGGTAATGGTGGTAGAGGTGGTTCTATACTTTTTAAAGCAACGACTAAGCTACAAACATTGTTAGACTTCAAATATGCTCGTCGTTTTAAGGCTGATGATGGTGGTAGAGGTGGCCCAAACAATTGTACTGGTGCGGCGGGGAAAGATCTTATATTAGAAATTCCTTGCGGTACAATGATTTATGATTCGGAAACCGAAGAAGTAATTGCGGATTTAATTAATCCTGATGATACATTTTTGATTGTTAAAGGAGGTAAAGGTGGTTTAGGTAATCAACATTTTTTGAGCAATAGTAATCGTGCTCCTGAGTATGCTTTACCTGGGCTTGAAGGGGAAATAAAACAGTTACGCTTAGAATTAAAACTTTTGGCAGAAGTGGGCATTATTGGGCTTCCTAATGCTGGTAAATCCACTCTTATTTCGTCTTTATCCTCTGCTAAACCCAAAATTGCTGATTATCCTTTTACTACTCTTATACCTAATTTGGGTGTGGTGCGTAAACCCACAGGAGACGGTACTGTTTTTGCTGATATTCCGGGTTTGATTGAAGGCGCTTCTGATGGCATTGGTTTAGGTCATGATTTCTTACGACATATTGAACGCACCCGTGTTTTAGTTCATCTTGTGGATGTTAACTCTAATGATCCTATTCATGATTACCAAGTTATTCAAGCTGAATTATTCGCCTATGGTCGAGGATTGTGCGATCGCCCTCAAATAATTGGTTTAAATAAAATAGATTCTATTGATGAAGAAAGTCAACAATATATTTTGAAAGAATTTCAGGGTATAAGTAATGATCCTATTTTCTTGATTTCGGCTGTAGCTGGGACAGGTTGCAATGCTCTTTTACAAGCTGTGTGGAATCAATTAGATTTGATGAAAGAAGACGCTGTTAAAGAAATTAGCTTTTTAGAAAGTTTACATTCATAACTTTTACTTGACAAAACACATATTTTATGCTATGAAATCAGAACCTGCCATCGCTACCATTGGATTAACGAAACGATTTGAAAAACATATCGCCGTCAATGATGTAGATTTACAAGTAAAAAAAGGTGATGTTTATGGTTTAATAGGGCCTAATGGTGCAGGAAAAACTACTTTGATTCGGATGTTAGCGGCGGCGGAAACTCCCACCAAAGGCGAAATTTACCTTAATGGCGATCGCTTACTTATAGATGACAGCAACCGTTATTTAAAGCAATATTTAGGCTATCTTCCCGATGATTTTCCTTTGTATGATGACTTGACAGTAATAGACTATTTAGAATATTTTGCGAGATTGTATAAGTTAAAACAACCGTGGCGCCGTCGTAGAATACAAGAAGTTTTGGAGTTAGTCAACCTTGAATCAAAGGTAAATTCATTGATTGCTACTCTTTCTCGTGGCATGAAACAACGATTAAGTTTAGCGCGCACAATTATCCATCAACCGATTATTTTACTCTTAGATGAGCCAGTTTCGGGATTAGATCCTATTGCGAGGATGGAATTTCGAGAAACTATCAAAACATTACAAGAAGCAGGAATGACGATTATAATTTCCTCTCATGTGTTGTCAGATTTAGCAGAATTATGCACATCAGTGGGTATTATGGAATTGGGCTGTTTAGTAGAAAGTACTTCTTTACAGAATTTATATAGTCGTCTTAGTCGTCAACAAATAATTATTAAAATCTTAGGGGAAGGGGAGAAATTAGAAGTAGAATTGCGTAATTGTGACACGGTAAAAGCATGGGAAAAATCACCTGATGGCGAAACAATTAAGGTAGAATTTACTGGTGATAATCAAGATAGTGCTAACTTATTAAAAAGTTTAATTGATGCTAATATTCCTGTGAGTAATTTCCATTGTCAGCAGGAAGATTTAGAGACTATTTTCTTAAAATTAGGACATAAACAAGTATCTTAAATAATTAGTTAATTTTTAAAAGTAGCATCTTATTTTAAATATCTCAGTTTTTAATATCAGGCAAGGATTTTTTCAAAACATATAACCAGATTAAACCAAAAATGCCAAAAGCGATCGCACTTAAACTAACAATTTGAGCAATACGCAAAAAACCTAACATTAAACTATCAATTCTAAAGCCTTCAATCCATACTCTACCAAGACTATAAGCGATTAAATAAATTAGAGAAATAGTACCAGTTTTTAATTTATCGTTATTTTTAATACTCCAAAAAAAGAGAATAATTAATAATGTAAAAACGCCGATATTCCAAAGAGATTCATATAAAAAAGTAGGATGAAAATACTCAAAATTAATATACTGAATCGGGCGATTATTAACAGGAATATATAACTTCCAAGGCAAATTTGTCGGAATACCAAAGGCTTCTGAATTAAAAAAATTTCCCCATCTTCCGATAGCTTGTCCTAAAATTAAAGAAGGTGCAATAACATCAGTTAATTGCCAAAAAGATTGACGGTTAATCTTAGCAAAAATTAAAGCAGAAATAACACCACCAATAATAGCGCCATGAATGGCAATTCCTCCTTGCCAAATTGCAATTATATCTTGAGGATGTTGAGCATAATTTTGCCACTCAAATAATACATAATAAATTCTAGCGGCAGGAATCGCACCAATAACTAACCAGATAACTAAATCACTAATTAATTCAGGATCAATATTACGATATTTTCCTAATTTTTGCGAGAGAAAAACACCAATTAATACTGCTGAAGCAATTAAAAAACCATACCATCTTAAACTAATAGGGCCGATTTCAAATAAAATAGGACTAGGGGATTGAAATGTAAAAATAAAAAAATTCATAATTTATGGTGAGTAATTTATTGTCAATTATTTTTATTCATCAATATAAAAACGATAAAAAAGATAGTCATTTTTAAACTCATGATTATCTGTGACATGATGAATAATTTTTAAGTCAATTAATTCTTGTGCTAATCGGATAGCTTCTGATTTTGATAAGATATATTTTTTCTCCATCCATTGTACTACTTCCGAGGCAATAAAACATTGGGCGTTGCTGAATTAAAGTATGATTTTTAGATAAGGTGATGCCGAAGGCACGCTACGCGCACGTATCTTTATTACTCTCTTAAATTATCACAGAGGCGTGCTGTGTACCAGAGCCGACGAGCGATCGCTCGTAACTTG
>NZ_JBGSUU010000080.1:0-16658 GCF_041753295.1 Geminocystis sp. | reverse complement strand
AATTAGAGTTTGTAACTGTATAATACTACCCTGTTTTTTGAGCAAAAATGCCTAAAACTACGCACTTTTTTATTAACTTAACGATGCCCCAAGCCTTGATTTTAATAGCTTTCTGATTTATTCAGCAAACCCTACTTAAATAATGAGTTTATAGACATCAAATTACTTCAGTTTTTTTCTTTCAGTTAATTTATCGATTAGACTATTTTGCCCCTAAATCCCCAATTCTGGGGACTTTTTTTTCTTTCACCTCCAAAGTTGGGGGCCAGGGGCTAATCTACGGGGTTATTGATGTTTGCGAAACGCTAAAGTAACATTATGTCCGCCAAAACCAAAAGAATTAGATAAAGCAACATCTACTTTTACCTTACGGCTTTTATTAGGTACATAATCTAAATCACAGTTAGCATCTGGGTTAGTTAAGTTAATCGTTGGAGGTACTTCATCATTTGCGATCGCCAAAACCGTTGCCACCGCTTCGATACCACCAGAGCCACCTAATAAATGCCCTGTCATGGATTTAGTCGAACTCACCACAATGTTATAAGCATTATCCCCTAAAGCCCGTTTAATAGCCTTAGTTTCTGTTTTGTCATTAGCAGAAGTACTTGTGCCATGAGCATTAACATAACTGATGTCAGAGGGGCTTAAATTTCCATCTTTGAGGGCTAATTCAATGGCTTTAGTTGCTCCATCTCCTTCGGGTACTGGAGAAGTCATGTGATAAGCATCGCAAGTCATACCATAACCCACCATTTCAGCATAAATTTTTGCACCCCGTGCCAAAGCGTACTGTCTTTCTTCTAAAATAAGGATACCCGAACCTTCCCCCATGACAAAACCATCACGATCTTGATCAAAAGGGCGACTAGCAGTTTCAGGGCTATCATTGCGGGTAGATAAAGCCTTTGCTGAAGCAAAACCAGCCATAGCTAAAGGAGTGATCGCTGCTTCTGTACCACCGCAAATCATGGCTTTAGCATAACCATTTTGAATGAGACGAAAAGCATCCCCAATGGCATTTGAACCAGCCGCACAAGCCGTTACAGAGCAAGAATTAGGCCCTTTTGCCCCCACATGAATCGCCGTTAAACCAGCCGCCATATTACAAATCATAGTTGGTACAAGAAACGGAGTAACTCGATTTGGTCCTTTAGTTAGCAATACTTCTTGTTGTTCTTCCATTACACTTAAACCGCCAACTCCAGTGCCGATAACAATACCAATATCGTCGGCGTTATCATCATTGATGATTAAATTAGCGTCTTTCAAAGCATCTTTACTAGCGGCAATGGCGAATTGAGAAAATCTTGCCATGCGTTTAGCTTCTTTACGATCCATGTATAATAAAGGATCAAAGTTTTTGACTTCTCCAGCAATTTTAGAAGCATGATCTTTTGTATCAAAACAAGTAATCATTCCGATACCATTTCGCCCTTCTATTAAACCTTGCCAGTATGTCTCTAAAGTGTTACCGATGGGAGTTATCGCTCCTAAACCTGTAACTACAACTCTTTTTAGTTGTGAATTAGTCATAATTATTTATATATATATATATATGTACATCTGCGGTTAATCCCAGACATAAGTAATAAGTTGTGAAGTACTTAACATTAATAATAGGTTTACAATGTAGGCTTCTTGTCTTATTGTTTCTGTTAAATGATATTTTAATTTTTGATGGATAACTAAACAGAGTAAGTGAATTTTGCTCAATTTAGTTATCATAAAACTAAGAAAACTTCTAAAAAAAAAGAAAATTTAATCTTATGCGGCTGCTTGGGTTTTGCTTTGAATATGCTCTACGGCTGCACCTACAGTGGAAATTTTTTCTGCTTCTTCATCGGTAATTTCAATTTCAAATTCTTCCTCTAAAGCCATTACTAATTCCACAACATCTAAAGAATCAGCGTCTAAATCGTTAACAAAGTTAGCTTCAGGTGTTACACGTTCTATTTCAACATCTAATTGATCAACAACGATTCCTTGTACTTTCTCTAATATTTCTAAGTTCATATTTTCTCTATATTTATTTAAACTATTAACCTGCTTATTATTTCTATTCTATTAAGTAATAAAAATTAATACAAAATGTTTGACTGTTTTTTAGTTTACATTTTTTTGGTAAGCAATTAATAATAATATCTAAAAATGGTTCAACTTTCTAATTTTGATTTTTAACTATTCACTATCAACTGTTTTTTTCAATAATTGCTGTTCATTGTTGATATTTCATTAAGTTTGATAAAGTATCCTAAAAGATATAATGAACCACAAATAACGATGGTTTGTTTTTCTTGATTTACTGTTTTGATAACGGTTTCTAAGGCTAAAAATAAATCTTGATAAGTTTCAATTTTAGTTAAATTGGGCTCAATTTCTGTAGCTAATTTAGCTAATTGTTCAGGGGTTGCTGTGATATGATCGGGTACTGGTACTAAATTTAATTGATCTTGAGGACGTAGTAAGTTCCTAAAAATTCCTTGATGATCTTTTGTCTCTAACATTCCCATTACCCAAATAATTTCTTTGTCTAAAGTATCTACATATTCCCTCAATATTTGTGAAGCAGCTACGTTATGAGCTCCATCTATGAGTATTTTCTCTCCTTTCCATGTTACCCATTCAATTCTTCCTCGCCAACGGGTTTCACTCATACCTTTTTCCATGGCTTCTCTACTTATATCCCATCCCCTACTTTGTAAAGTTTTAACCGTGGCGATCGCCAAAGCTGAATTTTGTAATTGTATATCTCCCTTTAAAGATAAAGGATATTCAATATCTTGATATTTTGCCCAATTTTGACCATTTTTAGAAATTCTTTGGGCAGATTCTACCCAAATAGTTGGACAATTTAATTTTTTGACTGTTTTTTCCACAACTTCTTTGGCTGATGGCGGTAGATTGCCGATAATTGTCTGACATTCTTGTTTAATAATACCAGCCTTTTCCGTGGCTATTTTCTCAAGGGTATTTCCTAATCTTTGCCAATGTTCACGACTAATAGATGTAATTATACTAGCTAAAGGGCGATCGCATACATTAGTAGCATCTAATCTTCCTCCTAAACCCACTTCGATAATAGCAATATCAACTTGTGATTGTGCAAAAAAAAGCCATGCGGCGGCAGTAATTACTTCAAATTGTGTAGGACACTCACTACTTGAATTAATGATATGATTAATATGTGTGAGAAGATCAATTAATTTTTTTTCGGTAATAGGTTGTTCATTTAAGCAGATTCTTTCATTCCAATTAACTAAATGAGGAGAAGTATAACGTCCTGTTTTATAACCAGCTTGGGTAAAAATAGAGGATAAATAGGCACAAACCGAACCCTTGCCATTTGTACCAGCTACATGAATTATGGGAACTTTTTTATGAGGATTACCTAATAAGTTTAATAAATTTTCGATTCTATTTAAAGATAAATCAATCCCAAATTTTTGGTAATATTCTAATAATAAATTAATATTGGTTTCCATATTTTAAACGTGTAATAAATTGCACAAAAAAAGAGGGGATAAACCCCTTAAAAATTAAATTAAATATTTAAAACCCACAAATACAATAAGAAAATGTTACCTACAAAAACTGTCTTAACTAAAAAAATGTTAGTGAGTAGTAGATAAAGCTGGTATATTGCTCTTGACTTGTGGTTTAATAACTCTTAAACTAGGGAAGAGAAAATGATTTTCTTCAACATATTGAGCGCCAAATAATCCCTTTTCAGCCCAGAAGTATCTATCTGTAGTATGTTCATTTCTTTTGACAACTAATAAAGCTGGAGGAGTAATACCATTCGCTCTGATGTGCTTACGAGCGGCGGTTACAGGCTTATCTTCTCCACTTTCAATATAGAAATGAGGTACTAATTCTAAGATTTTACGTCCTTCAAGGCGGCGGCGACTTTTGCGCTTTCTCTTCCTAGCCAACCTTACTTCCTCCTTCATAAGTTAAATGTTATATTTACTACATTTTCGGAAATTATATAACGTTTTTTCAAGAAAGTCAATCCCCTTGACCAAAAGAATTTTTAGGCTTATAAAATAAACAATTTATTTGCGGAAAATAGTTAAATTTTTATGAAAACATGGCGTTTAATCCCTTTAATGAACACTTCGGGTAAAATACAAATGGCTATTGATGAATGGCTACTGACACAACATCAAAAAAATAATCATCCTCCAACCCTACGATTTTATACATGGAATCAGGCAACTATTTCTTTAGGTGTCAGCCAAAAACGTCATTTTCCTAACCATTGGCAGAATTTAACTTATCAAGGAAAACCCTTAGAGATAGTGAAGCGTCCTAGTGGTGGTCGTGGAGTATTACATCAAGGAGATTTAACCTATGCCGTTATTACATCTCACTTAGAAGGTAATTTAGATCAAGTATATCGACAAATATGTCAATTTTTAATTTTGGGATGGCGAAAACTAGGAATTGAATTATATTTTGGACAACCCGAAAGACAATATTTACAATCAGCAAATTGCTTTAAATTAGCTACTAATGCTGATTTAGTTGATTTCTACGAGAATAAGTTTATTGGCAGTGCTCAACTAAAAAAAGGCAAATTTACCCTACAACACGGTTCAATGCTCTTAAATCCCGATTTAGACTTATTTGAGAGAGTTTTTCATAGCCTACCCCCAAAACAAATTATCCCCGAATCTTTGTCGATAAATGACATTGTCGAAACCTTGATAGAAGTGGCGGCGGAATGCTTTGACTGTCAGTTTGTGATTCAACCTTTATCCGACGATGAATTAGCGCAAATTAAAATCTCATTTGATAACGTACTTTAAATTCACCATAAATATAATCATAAGACACAGAAACAGTAGATTCATCTTTTACTTTATAAACTCCTTCTACTAAAGGAAAAACCCGTAAATCTTTCATTCCTAAAGGTTTTCCCCAACTACTAACAGTTTCATTGACACCAAAACTGATATTATTGGCTAAAGGTACTAAAATAAATTGTGCTAAACCATTTTCAAATAATTGTTGCCCACTTAAATCCTGTAATTGAGTTGCTAAATTTAACAATTGTCCCCCTATAATTAAGTTAATTAACTCTCCTTGACTACGATTAGGAATACTACTCAAAGATACTAAAGGAGAATTTAAAAGATTGAGATTTGAACCTTGTTGATTTAACATAGCTAAATTGACACATTCAGATACTTTATTTAACTGTGAAGGTGATAATTGAGTATTTTCAGCAATGGGTTTAGAAACAGGTAAACGACAATAATTATTGACATTATTGGATAATACTGGTAATAATTGAGATAAGCCACCGTCAATTTTTAAGATAACTTGAACATTATCTCCTCTACCTCCTCTGATAATAGGCTCTGATATTTCGTTACGCTGAGTATTGGGTAATTGTCGAGAATAATCTACAATATCTGCTTGTAACTCTATATCAATATCTGGATTCAAGATATTTTCATTAGGATCAAAAGTGATATTATTATTATTAGTGCGGGATAAGAAAAATGTAGTTTGTCCAAATCCAAGATTAGATGTCACTGTTGCTAAAGAATTTGTTCCTCCTAAGTAAATCTGCCCTCTACGAAGGTTTATTGCCCCGTTAGCTCGGATGTTTTGAGCTTCAAGTAGCCCACCGTTTAGCGTCAAATCACCTCCAAATAGAAAACGATATAACCCCCATCTAGCTAATTGTGTATTTTCGAGTTTGAGGGAAAAATCAGTTAATTTTGGTTGAAAAATGGGAGAGGTAGAAGAAGAGGGATTACTTAACCATTGACTCCATAATAGTTGATTAGGTGAAGAAGAAGGGTTTTGGGGGGTAGGTGGAAGGTTAAAATTACCATTATTTAAACCTAAATAACCACCAATTTCTGGAGTAACGATTGTACCATTAATAGTGATATTCCCGTCAATTTTTCCCGAATAAATATCTTTTAATTGTAAGGCTTGATTATTGATATTTACCGTGAGAATGTTATCGTTATTAGTGATGGGTTTAAATAGAGGTAAAATTCCATTAATATCAACATTAGAATTATTTATTTTTGCGGATAAATTTTCAACATTGATGGCTTGTTTTTCTTTTAATAAGTTAATATTTCCTGAAAGGTAAAAAGGTTGATTTAAGCTATTACTTTTAACTTCGGTATTATCAAAATTAATATTCCCTCCTATTTCAACTTCTTGTAAATTAAAGTTTTGAATAGAAGCTAAATAAAGGGTTAAATCTGTATTAAAATTTCCTCCTGTTAGCTGTAATTTTCCTTGAGTTAATAAACCTAATAATGCCATATTTTTATCATCTAATTTGACATTGATTAAAGCTGGTTTTTCTGAAGTAACAAAAGGATGATAGGGTATGATGGCATTTAGTTTAATATTTGAATTTTCTTCGGTAGTTAGATTTAACTGATAGTCATCATAATTAAAGTTAGCATTTATTTGATTATCGATAATTGCGCCATCAACGGCAGTGTTATTTAAACTTAAGTTTCCGATGATTTGAGGATTTAATAAATTTCCTGAAATTTTGGCATCTAAGTTAATTAAACTTTCAACGTCAACGGAAGTAGGGAAAAAAGTGGTAATAAAATCCAGAGGAAAATCTTTGAGTTTAAATTCTCCTTCTTGTTTTTCGAGGGATAAATTGCCAGTAAAGAAAATCTCACTATTGGCAATATTAAGAATAAAAGGTTGAAGGGATAAATTATTATTTTTAAATTTAGCATCGAAAGCTATTTTGGGAATAGTGATGACTTGGTTTTTTTGCATAATTAAACCTAAAGAGTCAACTATATTTGGAAAGTTTTGTTGAGGAAGCCATTGCCAATTTTTACCTTCAAAGCCAAGGTTGATTTCAGGATTCGTGAATTTACCACCAAGAAGAATCTCTCCTTGATAACCTCCTGTTATGTCTAAGTCATTAGGAATTTTACCTGACTCTATTTGTTTTGCCATGGCTTTTATTTGTTTATCGATACTATAAAGTAGATTAACTTTAGTTTTTATAGTGTCGTTTTCCTTGCCTAAAGATTGAGGAGGAATGTTATCGGCAGATACTAATTCATTTTGATTTTGTAATTGTTTAACTAAAGAAGTTAAAGTGGCAACGTCAGTTATTTTGAGAGTAGAAAAAATATCTTCTACATTACCTTGTAAATTAATTTTTCCTTCTATATCTTGAGTAGCAAAGTTAATTTTCCCCGTTAAATCATACTTCGTTTTTGCAAAATTTAGTCGCCCATCATTTAATTGTGCGGTATCATTTTGAAAGTTAAAGTTAGTGGTAAATTGTCTAGCGATAAGGTTGCCAATACCAAGGTTATCTAAAGTTAAATTTCCGTTAGCGGAAAAGTCTGTTAAATTGATGACGATATTTGTTGCTAAATTTCCTTGAATTTTTCCATTGATACCATAATTGATAGCTGGTTTAAGTTGTAAGTTTTCTAAAGCAAAGTTGTTGATAGTAGCAAAAAATTCTTTTCCTTGTCTTTTGCCTTGAAGGGAAAAACCAGAGTTTCTTCCTTTTGTTATTTCTAAAGAATCAGGGGTATAAGGAAAAGTTAAATTCATCTTGGGAATAGATAAACTTTCTTTGACAAAAGAGACAGCAATAACATCTTCTTTTCCTCGTAAATCCATGATAATTTTTTGACTAGGATTTATTATCAGTTTTCCTGTTAAGAAAGATTCAAATTCTAGTTGATTAAAGTTAAGATTATTGAGAGTTAAGTTACCTTCGATGTTGAGATTATTTTTACCAAGGAGATTAGTTAATAAATTTTGCGCATTAACAAAACCTTGAAAGTTAACTTTACCATCGAGATTTACTGATGAAGGAAAAAAGTTGATACCCTTATCCTTAGATAAAGAGGAAAAAAGTTGATTGACGGGAATAACATTTAAGTTAGAATTAGCGGTTACTTGAAGTTGTATATTATTGACATCGGGTTTCGTAAAGAGATTAACTAAGTTAAACTTACCTTTGGCTTGAATAGAGTTTTTTCCTGATTCTATCATTGCTGATTGAAGATTGATAGGAAGAGAAAAATTTGTTTGGTTTAAAGGAGAAAGATTACCACTGAGATTTATTTTGCTATTGACTTTATCTAAAGAAGAAAGATTTACCTGAGAATTTTCTTTCACAAAAGCAAGTTGTTGATTGAGATTGTCAAGGTTGATGTTTTGAGTATTAATTTGACTTTGCCATTGATTATCTTTAACCTTCGTTGTGACTAAAACTCTTCCTTTGGCTATATCAAAATTACTATCAAGACGAATATTTAAACTAGGAAAAGAGGAAAAGGTTTGATTTTCTAAATAGTTAGAGGAAAAAGAAAGCAACTCCGATAAATTGCTAGTAAAAGTGATATTAGTATTAAAGTTTTTTGTTTTAATGTTAGGGAATAATTGAGAAAGAGAAATTTTTTCGGTAATGCCTTCGAGGAAAACTAAACCATTATTAATTTTTGCTTGAGTGTTAAAGTAACCTCCTGCTAAATTACCATTAACTTTTGCCATTAAGTTAAGACTATTTATATTAGCAAAATTTTGATAGTTAAAAGGTTGTCTTGCTAAGGAATATAATTCCGTTGTTTTAGCTGTGACATTGATTAAACTTGAATTAACTACCCCTGAAAAAGAAGGGATTATTTTATTGATAGATATTTGATTAACATCGGCGGTAATTTCTGTTTTTTTATTATCGATACTCGCAACAGCATTAATTAATCCTTTTTCTATACGCAGTTGACTATCCGCAAAAATTTTGAAACTATTAGGAAAATTATCAGTTTCAGGGATTTTTAATAATTCTTCTATATCGCCAATGATTTTAATATCGCTATTAACTATTTGAGTAACCAAAGGAAAAGAAGGGAATAATTTACCCACAGATATTTCTGACGCTTTACCATTGGTAATTAAATTACCATTAACTAAAGTAGAATTTAATTTTAAATTACCGTCATCAATAATTAGTTTAACTTTACCATCACCTTGGATAGTATTAAGGTTGACTTCTTCTCCTCTATTTCCCCTCAAACTCACATCAACATTTTTCGCTACTATCGGTAAATTAACTTGAGAATTTTGACAACTAGAAAGTCTTTCGCAAAATTGAGGAAGAAAAGGAGTTAAATTTATATCGTCACTAACGAGATTAACTTGCCAAGTTTTTTCCTGCCAATTACTACTACCGTTAACAGTGAGTCTATTTTCTTTAACCACTAACTCAGTATCAATTAAATTAACTGCTTGTTTATTGATGGTTAAATTTCCTGTAGCAGATAAAATTCCTAAATTTTCTTCCTTGATGTTAGGAAAAGAAAAAGAAACTAATCCTTGAGGTTGATTAACGTTACCTTTAATTTCTCCTGTGGCTAAAACACTGCCGATATTAATTCCTTGAGGTAAAATTTCGTAAGATTTGATTAATTCTGATGAGGGTAAGTTAGCGGTAAATTTAAAATTAAAAGGTGTTGTTTGAAACTCAATACTTTTTCCTTGAATAATAGGTTGACGAAAATTAGTATTAATAACTCCTTGACTAAGAATTTCTCCTCCCGTTGGTGGCTTAATGACTATTTTCTTAAAGGCGATATTATCTACATTAGCGATAAATTGACTATCAATATTACCCAACTCGATTTTATCAATCAGACTATTATTAATCTTAACTTTTCCTTGAATTTGCGGATTATCTAAGTTTCCTGCCATAGTTACATAAGCCGTCATTAAACCATCTATAGGTAAAGGTAACTTGATGGCTAAACTAGGTAAAATCTTTTTGATACTAACTTGGTTAAGATTTCCTTGTAGATTATAACCTTCTTCTTGATGAATATTACCTTTAATTGAACCATTTAATTCCCCTAAACTAAATTTACTTTTGACAATATTAAGAGATTTTTCTTCAATATCCATCGAAGCGTTGAAAGTAAAATTTTTCCCTAAAAGAGGAATAGTTATTATTTTTTTATTATCATTAACTTTCTGAAGATTAATTTTTCCTTCAATATCTTCTAAATTAATATTACCGTTGATTTTTGTTGCTTGAAATTCTGGTAAAGAAGAAGTAACTAAGTCTAACTTTCCGTTTAATCTTCCTTCGGTAATGTCTAAAGGTAACTGAGGAATTAAATAAGCTATATCGGGTAAATAAAGATAATTAATTTCTAACTGATTTTCACTTTCGGTATTGCTTAATAAAATTTTTCCCTTAAGGTTAATGTCGTTACTTCCATTAATAGTATTTTCTAATTGATAATCAAGGGGTTGAGTGTCATTGTCATAAATTAATCTTAAGTTTCCTTTCGTCTTAACTTCGACAACTTTTTGTAAACCATCGGGGGTGACAGAAATTTTACTATTTTGTAACCGTAAATTTATATTTGCCGTGATAGGTATGGGTAACGGCGGCAACTTAAGAGAATTAGGTAAAGGTTTTTGTAAATCTTGGGGAGGGAATAACTTATCTAATTGTGCATAACCAGTTATATCATTAGCAATAACATCGATGGTTAAACTACGATTAATAATAGTTGACCATATACCTATCCTAATCTTAACAGCATCTATCTCTAAAAAACTAGGATCTTTTTCGGTGGCTGGAATCTCTAAATTTTCGATAATTACTTCATTAAAAGAAAAACTACTAATATCTCCTAAATTTACATTTCTATCTAAAACTCTTTCTAACTCTGTTTCTAATCGTAAAGGAATGATTTTTGCTAAATATTTACTCCCTTCATATCCCGCAACGGCTATGACTGTGATTGTTACTAAAGATACAATTTGAATGTGAGGTTTTTGAATCATTCCCACAACTTTGTCACTGAAACTTAATGGCTGTGGGTTAGAATCTGTCTCTGGCGGTTGTTGATTAGTCATTTCCTCACACTCAACTCAATCTGATTTTGATGTTTTTTTTAACTAAGTCACTTCATCAACTAAATTGTATATCAAAAAATTAAATATTACCGAAATTTTATTTTATAAAGCAAATTACTTTTTCTAATAAACATTATTTTACTCTAAAAAAAGTAGAATTACTAATTTTAAAAACTTCGTAATCTTTTTATAATATTTATATTTTCTATATATAAAAGCAAATCAAAATATTTTTTATGTCTTGATTTTTATATTATAAATTCATAATTTCAAAACTCCAATAGCCTTAATTTGATGACTTTCAACCTCAATATAAACATAGATTATCTGTTAAATTATCCTTATTAAGAAGAGTATAAAATTAAATATTTGAGCATTTTAGTTAAAGTTTTTACAGATAAAATATTGCCATAAAAAATGCGAATAGTTGTATATTTTCTTATTCGCAAAATGTTTAATAACGATAAAATAATAATAATAATTAAATTTTAGATAAAGAAGATATTTTCGCTAATTTTGCTGAGTCTAAACCTCGTAACTCTTCTAAACTTATCCAACCTTCTTTTAATAGTTGAGCAAAGGTAAAAACCAACATTGGCTCTCTAGCATCATATTTACCATCAAGATCATAGCGCTTTGCGCTCAAAATATCATGGACTTGCCAAAGATGCTCCATCTCTGTCATATTATTAATTTTATGTCGTACTTCAGACACCAAAGTTTGAGTTTCTCGTTGATATGCTTTATTTAAAACTTGTTGGCTAATTTCTATTTCTTTAGTAGTCCATCCTGTTTCCGTAATTATTGTAGTCATAGTGTTTTATAAAAAAAGGATATAAGAAAATATAAACATTTCTATATCATATCAATATATTTGATCAAAATACAAAAAAAAAGAGTCTCTCATGAGGAAAAACTCTTTAATTTTATTTTTGGTAAATTTTAACTATGTTTTTTTAAATACTAGCGGATTAAATTTAATAATTCTTTAGGAGAGGCTAATAAATCAATGGCAACGAAAAAGATTTTACCTTCGGGGTTAAGGAGAAAACGCCAAGCAATATCCATGCCGACATTACCACCAAACCAAGGAGTTTGTACTTTTCCTGTCACTTTAATTTGAGTAAAACCGCCGTCTGCTGGTTCGGTTACACCCTGTTGGGGAATTAATTTCAGGTTTTGACATTCTTCTTTAAAGAAACGGGAAATATTGTCTTTACCGACAATAGGACGTTTGAAAGGAGGTTGTAATGCACCATCAGGAAGGAATAATTCAATTAAAGTATCAAAATCATTGGCGTTTAAATTATCCATGTAATTAAGCACTGTGGCGTTAGTTACACCCGGAATGGAAACTTTAGTACGTTGTGAGATTTCTTGAGGAGGTGTAACAGGTTCGATGACTGAGGTATAATTACCTAATTTGGCTACGTCGTAACCCATGTCAACTACAGCATTGCGAAGTACGGTAATTTGTTGTCCAGATTCTAGTTTTTTGATAGCATCTAAAACAGAGTTAGCATTGGCAGAAAGGAGATAACCTTCAGGAATAGGTGCAACAATACCTTCTTCCATGAATTTACCTAACTGATACCAGAAACCTAGTTTGATGTTTGCTGACCAAATTGCATAAGTACGACAAAGAGGAGTGTCAGCACGATTAGCTAAATCACACATGGCTTGTGATTGCTGTTGGGGTGTCATGGTTTTGATTTCGTTGAGGGTAGATTCTGCTAATACCATACTAGCTGCCCCGGGTGCTGCAATGGTGATGGTTTTACCCATTTCTAGGTATGCAAACCAAATTAATGCTAATTGATCTTCGGCATTTAATTGAGTAAATCTTGCGATGGTAGCGGGTACAACATCAGCAGCTAAAGTTTGAGGGAAGATTGTCCGAGCTGAATCAATAGTGAAAGGCATAATTAACACCGATTTTGTAAAATTCTGTAACTAATTTAACATCATTTGTAAAAAAAATATTTAATTTTAGGTGTGGATTTTGCGACAATGATTAAACAAAATATACTGTTACCTTAGAGTTTGTGTTCATTTTCAGTCCTAATTTAAGGGAAAAACGGAGAAATATGATAGATAATTACTTGGGTTTACTGGTGGCTTTGGTAATTATTATCCTTTGGATTTTAACAATTGTTACTTATCAAATTAACGATTTAACTAAAGTTAATTATCTAATTATTTTATTATTAATCCTATGGCAAACTTTTCTAAATACAGGATTATTTATTATTGCCCATGATGGAATGCACGGTCTTATTTTTCCTTCTAATATTAGGGTTAATGATTCAATCAGTAAAATTGCCTTAATTTTATATGCTTTTTTATCCTATGAAAATTTAAAAGAAAAACATTTATTACATCATCAATTTTCAGGTACTAATCTTGATC
The DNA here is from genome assembly GCF_041753295.1 of Geminocystis sp. Lineage (NCBI taxonomy): Bacteria > Bacillati > Cyanobacteriota > Cyanophyceae > Chroococcales > Geminocystaceae > Geminocystis > Geminocystis sp. The sequence goes on along the minus strand of NZ_JBGSUU010000080.1, from coordinate 3,350 downwards.
CAGATTTCCATAATAATGATAATGATAATTTTTTAAATTGGTATATAGAGTTTATGACTAAATATCTCAGTCTTAAACATTTATTTCGCTTATCCGTACTTGTGTTATTGAGTGCTTATTATTGTAAAGTTACTTGGCTTCATTTATTGCTTTTTTGGGCATTACCATTAATTTTAAGCTCATTACAGTTATTTTTCTTTGGTACTTTTTTACCTCATCGTCACGGTAGCAAGGAAAAAAATGATGTGTCATCAATAAAAAGCCTTTATTTACCTCTGTTTTTATCTCTAATTGCCTGTTATCATTTTAGTTATCATCAAGAACATCATCAATACCCTTTTATACCTTGGTGGAAATTACCTTTTTTTAAAACCTACATTAAATAAAAAAATAATTAATTGATTGAATAGACGATGCAAAAAAGTTATCTTTTGGTGGATTGAAACTAATTAAAATTATAATCAATATCTGCCTGAATTTGAAAGAATTAATTAGCAGAAGAATCAATCAGCACCATAGATTACTGTATATCGACTAAACGATTTCGTAAAGTTTCTAAACCTAGACGTTTTTCGGCGGAAATAAAGACACTTTGAGGATAATTATTTTTAGCAGTTTCTAAATGTTCAATATCGGCTTTATCTATTTTATTGAAAACTATTAGTTGAGTATTAGGTGTTAAAGGCATATCTGCTAAAATTGCTTTTACTGAATTGATGTGACTTTCCCAAGTGGGATGAGATAAATCTACAACGTGCAATATTGCATCTGCTTCGGTTACTTCTTCTAAAGTTGCCCGAAAAGAATCCATTAAAGATGGTGGTAATTCGTGGATAAAACCAACGGTATCGGTTAATAAAATTGTCCTAGATTCCGCAGTATTTTTATTGGTGATAGTTAGTCTTCTTGTTGTAGGATCTAATGTAGCAAAAAGTTGATCCGCAGTGTAAACTTCAGCATTAGTTAACGCATTGATTAAAGTCGATTTTCCTGCATTGGTATATCCAACAATAGCAACGGAAGGAATTTCATTTTGTTGGCGTTGTTGTCGTAATCTTGAGCGATGACTTTGTAACTGATTTACTTCTTGTTGCAATCTTGTGATCCGTTTTTGAATTGCTCGTCTTTCGGTTTCTAATTTTGTTTCTCCTGGTCCTCTTGTACCAATACCTCCTCCTAACCGAGACATAGCTAACCCTCTACCTGTTAACCTTGGTAACATATATTCTAGTTGAGCTAATTCTACCTGTAATTTACCAGCCCCTGATTGCGCCCTTTGAGCGAATATATCTAAAATTACTTCTGTACGATCTACGACTCTAACGCCGAATTGTAATTCTAAATTACGCACTTGTGCTGGTGATAAATCTCGATCAAATGCCACTAAATTCACCCCTAAAGTTTGCACTTGTAAAGCAATTTCTTCCACTTTTCCTGCACCTACTAAGGTTTGAGGATGAGGATTAGAACGTTTTTGTTCTATAGTAGCTAAAACATTTCCTCCCGCACTATCTACCAATAAAGCTAATTCTTGTAAACTATCTTGAAATTTTTGTTGTGTCATTTTTGCCGTCATCAATCCCACTAATAAAACTTTATCCTGCCCAGAAGAAACATCTTGAGCAATAAATTCTCGACTAAATTCGGCTTCTAAACTTTCTACTAAATCAAGAAAATCTTGCTCGGCTATGACATCAATATTTTGTGGAGGAGAAATTTGCCATAATGTATTATCTTCCTGAATGGGCAATAAATGTGCTAAATAAACATCTTTAATAAAACCCTTTGCCCCTCCACCTTTCGCCATAAGGCCTTTTCCTGTGAGGGTAAACATCATTAGAGCGTCTAATCTCTGCCTTGCCATAGCCGTCAAACAGGCTTCACTAGGTGGTTCAACTTTTAAAGAAGTGGCTAAACAACGGATACCTGATAATCTTTGTGCTCCATAACGGGGTAATTCTAAGGGGGGAATCTGAGTTTGACGAGGTGTACCAACCCCTACTCTGATCACTTGTCCACGACGGTTTAAATAGACGCAAACGGGCTGTTTAAGATCTGTACTAACAGCAGCGATTCTTTCGGCTAATTCTGTAGTGGTTAGGCGATCGCTACGGATACGTTGTTGATAAAGTTTTTGTAACTGTTTAAGTTGATTAGGTTTTAAACCTTGAAGATTACCGTAAATATTTTCAGTTGTCATTCATAATTATTGAAAGTGAATAATTTTGGGGGCGATGGAAGGTAATAAATAAATATACTTATTTACCTATCCACCTTGTTTTTTTATTGTTTATTGTTAATGATAGTTCATTTATTTAGGCTTCGCTTTCGATTTGTAAGAATAATAAAGCCATAACAATAGCGGGCATAACTAAACCAACGGCGGGAACTAAAATACTAGGTAAAAAAGCTGCGGCAAAATCTCCAATCATAGTTGATATGTTCCTATACTAAAAAATAAAATTAACTTAAATGGATAATACTGTGAAGTTAGACCAAAAAGGATCAAATATAAAGATTCTTAACAAAAAATTCTTCTCAGGCTCTGATCAAGTTAAAGTAACCTAAAAATAGTCAATTTTTGATAAAAACTTTAAGGAGATTACATAAAAAGCAATGAGTATTGATGTAGTTAATTGCGGTAACGATCCTCAAGTAGGAAATCTCTCTACTCCCGTAAATGGATCTGCTTTTACTAAAGCATTTATTAACGCCCTTCCGGCTTATCGTCAAGGTTTATCAGCTAACCGTCGTGGCTTGGAAATTGGTATGGCTCATGGTTATTTATTATACGGACCTTTTGCTGTATTAGGACCTCTTCGTTTAACCGATTATGGACCTACTGCTGGTTTATTAGCCACTATTGGTTTAGTTTCTATCCTCACCATTTGTTTATCTATTTATGGTGCTGTGGGTGTTAGTAAACCTACTGAAACTCTAACTACTCCTAATGTACCTTTAGATTTAGGTACTAAAGAAGGTTGGAGTGAATTTGCTGGTGGTTTCTTATTAGGTGCTTGTGGTGGTGCATTTTTTGCATTTTTCTTATGTGAAACTCCCCACTTAAAATCTTTAATTGATGTTGCTAGTGGCGTTTGGTCTTCATAATTAATCATAATTAGTTATTAATAATCATTGGTGGGCTTTTTTGCTCACCTTTTTTTTTAGTTATTCTCCAAGAATCGAGAAAATTATCAAAAAACTCCTAATTAGGGGTTGCTGAAAAAGTCTGAGGAAGGGGTAGGGCAAAGGGCAATGGGCAAAGGGCAAAGGTTTTAATGGTTTTGATTTTTGAAATTAGAGTTTGTAACTGTATAATACTACCCTGTTTTTTGAGCAAAAATGCCTAA
>NZ_JBGSUU010000079.1:0-4801 GCF_041753295.1 Geminocystis sp. | reverse complement strand
ATTCGGCAAAGGAATATATAGCTAATCGAGAATTTAAAAATGTAGAAGAGTTAGAAACAACAATCGCAAGGCTATTAAATGAAAATCAATTAGAGATAAATTGGAGTAAAAAATTTAAGAATAAGGGAAATTTGATTAATGCAACTTAAATGCGTCTTAGCTTACACAAGTCAAGATTCCTCAGTACAGACATTGGATTTTGTCTTCTGTATTTTAGTCAATATTAATCACCACGATTTGGCGTAAATCAGGACGTGCCTATGCCATTGAAACTTTAAATTCGGATCAATTAATGATATTACATCATCATCCATTAGAAAATAATAAAGAATTTGCTACAGTTTAAAAAATACTTTTCAACTTTACTAAAATAAAATTAGCGAACATTGAAATTACCAAAAGGAAGTAAGTATCATGGTTAATCTTGAGGAAATACAACAGGATGTTAGTGAATTACCCGAAGAAGCACAAATGTTAGTTAGTGATTTGATTAAGTCATTATGGATCTAAATTTAATGTCCATTACTCTAGTGATGCGCTGGTTAATAGGCTGGATTTTAATGTGGCGTTTGCCTAGACTTCCCGACATTGCAGTTGTCAGTTCGCCGAAAGTCTCTGTTTTGATTCCTGCTAGAAATGAAGAGAATACTCTCCCCCATCTTCTGACGGCATTACAACAACAAACCTTTCAACCCTACGAAATCATTGTTATTGATGATCAGTCCGTTGATCAGACTGCCCTTGTTGCCCAACAAGCAGGGGCAAAAGTGATCCAGACTTCTCCTTTACCCGTTGGTTGGACTGGGAAAAACTGGGCTCTCAAAACTGGAGTTACCGCTTCATCAGGGGATTTTCTTGTCTTTCTTGATGCTGACACTGAACCGAACAAAGATTTACTTCGTAGGTTAGTTGGCACAGTTCAAAATTTAGGCGGTTTGATTTCAATTCAGCCCTATCATCGCACGGAACGACCCTACGAATTATTAGCGGTACTATTCAATCTTGTGGGCTTAATGGCGATCAAACTTGGTGCAAAGGGTGGTGTGGCATTTGGACCAGCTATGGCTACAAGTAAGGATGATTATGAGCGCATCGGTGGTCACGATGTTGTGGCAGGATATGTAGTAGAAGATTGGTTTATTGCCCATGTTTACGAAAAGGCAGGTTTACCCGTTAGTGCTTATATGGGTTATGGACAAATAGACTATCGGATGTACCCTGGCGGAATACGAGATTTGATTGATGGTTTCGATAAAAATTTTGCTACGGCAGCAGGGGAAGTATCGTGGTTGCGAATGTTTGCGGTGGTACTCTGGCTTTCAGCATTATTTTGGTCAGCGTGGTGTTTACCCGCATCTTTATTGGGTTGGACAACTTTTGGTGATCCTTCTTTAGTCTATACGGTAGTACTTTATCTGGCTTTTGCTATTCAGTTGGGGATTATTGTTAAACCCGTGGGTTCATTTGGATGGATTGTCTTTTTCTTCCCTATTCCTGTTGTTTTCTTTATTGGTGTATTTATCATCGCAATTCTTAATCTTAAACGGGGTCAAATTGAGTGGAAAGGAAGAACCATTAGCACTCGATGGACAAAGCCATGAGTTTACCAATTTTTCAACTACCAGATTTGATCATTTTGGTGCTTTGTTTCGTCGGTTGGCTAATGTGGTCAATTTTTATCGGTTTTATCGGTCATTTGCTTCCTTTAAAATTTTTAGAAACTGATACTTGCCTTACTCAGTTGCAATTTTTGGAGCAAGATCGGCATTGGTATGAAAGGGTATTACGGATCAAACTTTGGAAGGATCGTTTACCCGAAGCTGGTGGTTTTTTTCAAGGCGGTTTTAGTAAAAATTCCATTAGGGGGGGTAACTATGCTGTTATGTCACGTTTCTTAGCTGAAACCCGTAGGGCAGAATATGTTCATATAACTATCTGGCTTTTCTGGTTAGTGACGATGCTTTGGACACCAGGGTGGGGATTTCTGATAAATTTGCTCGTGGGAACAGCTTTTAACTTGCCTTGTTTATGGGTGCAGCGTTACAATCAACTTCGACTTCAACGTCTGTTGTTATTAAAAGAACAGAGAAAAATTACTTGATTTGTGTTGCCTTAGAAACCTCGAAATAAAGAATTGTAGTCAATCAATAGTTGTTTAATTAAATTCAATTTAAGTATTAGAAAACTTTGCTGAAAATATAGAACCACTGCCCCTTATGACACCACTCCTATGTTTCCGCCAAATACTAACATATATATTTGATTTATTATTCATCAATATTGTTTCACTATCACAGTAATCTATTTGATTAAGATTGACCTATCGCTTTCACCGCAGTCAGATATCGCTCCTTCACATTTTCGTAGTCCAACTCCTCCGCAATGCCTTCCTGCCCACCGCGTTCAATCATATCCGCATGACGCTGTAATGTGGTTCGGTCTGGTATTCGGTGAGTAAAGGGCGCGATCGCCGTAATCGCCTCTAATAAACGCATCGTCACCGCAACACTCGACTTTCCATACTGCCGAATCTGGTTGAAAGCCGCATCCGTCGCATCCGCAAAGGAGATCGGTTCAGCGATGATCCGAAGCTGGTTTTGGTCATCGTAGCGGTAGGAAGAAGGAATTTCTCTTTGGGCTAAATGACAAAGAGCCGCACTAAGTTGATCGATGCAACGGATGGCAGTAAACGGATCATTAATGCCTGGAGAAAGGGCGCGTACCGCAATCTCAACCAATTGATCGATGGGAAACTCCACATCTTGTTGCTCTGTGCGCTGGGAACCGAGAATAAAGGCTTCGTTGATCTGGGTTATCAGCTTTTTGTTGACCTTTTCTTCAGGAAAGACCCGCACAATTTCACTTCCTTTGACCACAAAACGACCAGGACGTTGTTGAACCCGCAATAACAGATTATTCTCTTTCGCAATCTGCATCAGTTGTTTGTCATCAATCCCTTGAATGTAACCACTGGCGATCGTCTTAATGGGACAGGCAACTCGCTCAAAGTCAGCAGGAATAGCGACTAAACTCTCCTCCTGTATCTGCTTCGATGTACTCCGTCCAATTCTTTCAGGAAAAAGCCGATCAATCGCAATATCAAGATCATTTCCCACTTGTTTAATTATCTGATCGACCTGAATCGATGAGGCTGAATGATGAATGAAGTAAATCAATACGCCAACGCTGGCGATCGCTAAGACAATGCCGATGGTCACTGACAGGTGGGGGACAAACACATCTTTTTCCACGCCATTGACTGTTCGCAGTACCATCAAGCTATAGACAAACGTGGAAATGAAAGTTCCCAGTACAATTTGGTTGCCCGTGTCTTGCATGAAATTCCGCAGCAAACGTGGACCAAACTGAGAAGATGCAAGCTGAAGTGCCACGATCGTAATAGAAAAGGCAGTAGTAGCAACAGTCACCATTGAACCAGCGATCGCAGAAAGAATGGCTCGTGAACCATTAGTACCTAGAGAATAAGCCCAGTCAACTCTTTCGACGATATTGGCTTCTAGTGTCTGGTCAATCCAGATGGTAATAAAGGAAAGTGCGATCGCCAGTACCACCATCAGGCTTGGCACAAACCAGAAACTGGAATGTAATGAATCCCACAATTTAGCTAACTTAGCATATTTCATAAATAGTAATATAAATAACCTACTAATTTTTCATTATGCTCGATCGAAATAGGTTCTATTTGAGTTAATAATACTTCCTTTTTCAACTCGGTGGCATGGGATATGATGTAGATTATCTCAGGGAGAAATAATTTTTACTGGTTGTTGTTTTCATATTCTGCTAAAATTTCTCGGATTCGTTTAGCTGAAATATCCTCTTTTTCTGATTTAGTATAAATCGTCATCATAATAATAATTGTAGAACCTTGAACATGATAAATTAAACGATAACCGCCACTTTTACCCTTTTGAATATCACTATTTTTGATTCTAACTTTATAAAAAATATCATTAGTTTCAGGTATCCTGACTCCAATTAATTCTCCTAATTCTAATTGTTCAATTATGGGTTTAATATCTGATTTTATCTGACGATATTTTTTCGCTAATGTTTTAATATCTTGTTTAAATTGAGCAGCAAATTTAATCTCAAATAAACTATTTTTATTCGGCATCAATTCCATCCCATAATTCACTAATCGGTCTAACTTTACCTTCTTTTATGTCTTGCCATGCTTGACGAAAACTAGCTTCTGGAGTAGTAATTGAGTCTTCTTGATCAAGAATAGTAATTTTAATTCTATGTCCTTTAAATTGATCACCTTGTAGGAGTATTTCTTCCCAAGTTCCTTCTATTTCTAAGAGTTTAGATGTCATGGCTTTAACTAAATTAATTGATTATGGTTAGTATTATAATGTAAGTTGTCTTACCTAAATTGGATTTTTTTAGAAAATATGAACATAAGAGTGACATAATTTAGATCATAAAATAAATTTTCTTGAGTTGCCTATGTTACTCTCTGATATTCTCGCTAACGGTAAACAAACGATCGCACCTGTATCTACCCTTATCGCTACAGGGTTTTTTCATTCTCAAATTTTAACTACCTTTTTTTTCTCATCTTTTTTTCTTTTTCCCCTAATCTCATACTTAAAATTTAATTTTAACCTTTTCTATTTATTTTTAATCTTTCTGCCTTTATTTTTCAATTTTTTGCCATGTAGATCTCTGTCTATCCTGTTTTTACTACATTATAGACTTTTTTCCTCTCTATTTTTCTCATTATTACTTACTATTTTTCCTTAAATTATGTCAGGATTTAGTAATAGTATCTTCC
>NZ_JBGSUU010000078.1:0-1806 GCF_041753295.1 Geminocystis sp. | reverse complement strand
TGGTGAAGCCTTAGAAGCGTTTCGCACCGCCATATCTTTTCGCTTTTTTCAATGGTTAAAAGATAATATTGAGGTATTTACTAATTATAAAGCAAGTTTGGGCTTTGTTTGGGCATAATTTTTGTTTAAGTACCGTTAAGTTAAACTCATTAGTAATAGTTAAAGAGTTTTAGTCACTTTTACAAATTAATAAAAAATGTAAATTAAATGGTTTTTAGCTTAACCCTCTTTTGTCATTTTCCGAGGTAAAATAGTAGAAGAAAAAGAAAAATAAAACTTGGGAAGCATAAGCAATAATGGATGTAGCCGAACAAATTCGTAAACATTTGCCACGAACACCAGAAACCACGATACCATTAGTGGATCAATATTGTGGGTACTATCAGGACTTATTTCCCGATGTGAGAAGTTACGAACATTTTAAGTCCCGTTAGGAATAATCTCTAATCTTAAACGAAAATCATTGCCAGAATTAGAAAAAGTATTAGGTATTTCATCACAATCTTTACACCATTTTCTTCAATCATCACCTTGGTCATTGTCACAACTAGAACAAAGAAGATTAAGTAAATTAGTTAGCATATTACAGAAAGAAAAAATAATCCTTGTAGTGGATGAAACTGGAGATAGAAAAAAAGGTACAAAAACTGATTACACTGCTAGACAATATTTGGGAAATGTGGGCAAAATAGATCATGGAATTGTAATTGTCTCCGTAAATGCCTATGGTATTTATCGGAATATAACCTTCCCATTAATGACGAGAATCTATAAACCAAAGTCGAGATTAAAAGTAGGAGATAAATATAAAACTAAGACTCAAATAGGGGGAGAAATGGTAAGAGAATTAAGAGAATTAGGATTTAAAATAGAATTAGTATTAGCAGATAGTTTATATGGTGAAAGTAGCACTTTTTTAGAAGTATTAGAAGAGTTAAAATTAGAATATGTGGTGTCGATTAGAAATAATCATGGGGTATGGATGGCGTCAAATCAAAGAGTCAGAGCAAATAAATGGTGTAAATTTACTCGTACATTTAGTGATGGAAAAATGGAAACAAGATACATCAGAGAAATTATTTATGGAAAAAAAAGGAGAATAACATATTGGGAAATGACAACAGATACAGAAAACTTACCGAAAAATTCAACCAGTTTTGTGATGAAAAATTGTCAAGGGAATTTGAAAAAAAGATTAGGAGATTTATATGGTCAAAGGACATGGGTAGAATATGGATTTAGACAATGTAAACAAGAATTAGGATGGAAGGATTATCGACTAACAAAAATAGAAAGTATTGAGAAGTGGTGGGAGATAATAAATAGTGTTTATAGGATGATAAGTTTACAAACAAAACCATTTAGAGAATTACTATTTCCAAAAGAAGAAAAGAAAAAAGAAATAGAAGAAAAAGAGCAAATAAATACGTGGAAAAAAAGTTTAAAGAAAATCATGATGATGATTGAACCATTAATGTTATTTTGGTTAATAACACCATGGTTAAAAGTGGTGAATTCATCTCTATTATTAGAAGGATTCAATAATTTACTATCCATAGCTCATGTGGATAAATTATATTTTCCTACGGGATAATTTTTTTTATTTATTTAATAGTTGATTCGGAGTTTGACAAAAGAGGGATAAGCTAAGACGCATTTAAGTTACATTAATCAAATTTCCCTTATTCTTAAATTTTTTACTCCAATTTATCTCTAATTGATTTTCATTTAATAGCCTTGCGATTGTTGTTTCTAACTCTTCTACATTTTTAAATTCTCGATTAGCTATATATTCCTTTGCCGAAT
>NZ_JBGSUU010000077.1:0-7820 GCF_041753295.1 Geminocystis sp. | reverse complement strand
TTTAGACCCGCACTCTGGACATTGTATCATTTTTTTATTTTTGATAATTTGACCCCTTTATCTAAAAATCATACCTTAATTCAGCAACGCCAATATTTATATCAAGCAAGACATTTAATAGAGAACTTTTTTGCCAGATTAAAACAGTATAAAGCAATCGCTACCAGATATGATAAACGAAAAATAAATTTTAAAAGGAGGTATTTATTTAGCTTCAATCATAATCTGGCTTAATTGATGACACGCCCTAGGTTTCAGGTTTCAGGTTTCAGGTTTTAAATAATGAGTTTATAGACATTATTCAACATTCTTTCTAATTCCAATCTCCTAACTCCTAACTCCCCGTTTCCTTTTTATCTCCTAACTCCCCGTTTCCTTTTTATCTCCTAAAGTTATTGACGAATAAGTGATGATTCATTCATAATTATGATAACCTAAGATAATTAGATCGATTTGTCAGTATATATAATTGAGTAGGAATCAATGACTTCTAGCGAAAACACGTCTAATCCTATACCCTTTAAAGAATTTACCGCTTTAAAACAAACGGGTTTTTTTGAAAATCTCAAACAACCTCGATTTAGTGGTCAACTTTTGCTGACAGGCCCACGACAAACTAAATGGGTATTTTATCTTTATTTAGGACGACTGGTTTATGCCACTGGTGGAAATCATCCCGTTAGACGATGGCGCCGTAATTTGGTAGCTTATCTGCCTCATATCCCTTCTCACATGACTTCTATTCAAGGAGATGTTGATCGCCTAGAATTAGATGATCATAATAACTGTTGGGAGTATGAATTATTATGCTTCTGGGTTGAACAACAAAAAGTTAGCCTAGAACAAGCTGCAAAAATGATTCGTCAAACTATTGTGGAAGTTTTATTTGATGTTACTCAAGCAATGCAGGTTACTTGTGAACTCAAAGCGGATAAAAATTTACCCTTTTCCACTCGTTTGGTATTAATCGATGCAGAACAAGTAATTATAGAAGCACAAAAAGGATGGCAAGGGTGGCAAACAGCGAAGATTGCGGATCGATCTCCAGATATGGCCCCCATTATCACCCAACCTCAAGAATTAGAACAACAAACTAACCCCCAAATTTATCAAACCTTAAGTCAATTATTAGACGGGCAACAAACTCTTCGGGATTTATCCGTGAGAATGAAAAGAGATGTTGTTACTGTCACTCGTTCTCTATTACCCTATGTTCAAAGAGGTTTAGTTCGTCTAATCGAAATATCGGATATTGAACCGCCGAAACTGCCACAACATAACGATCTTGATGATCGAGCCTTAAATAATCAAAAAATTACCATTGCTTGTGTTGATGATAGTCCTTTAATTTGTCAAACTATGGAAAAAATTATTACCACCGCAGGTTATAACTTTATCGGTGTTAATGATGCTTTACGCGCCATTGCTGTTTTACTATCAAAAAAACCAGACTTAATCTTTTTAGATTTAATCATGCCGAATGCTAATGGTTATGAAATTTGTAGTCAATTAAGAAAATTAACTTTTTTCAAACATACTCCTATCGTCATTTTGACAGGAAATGATGGTTTAGTAGATAGAGTAAGAGCTAAAATGGTGGGCTCTACGGATTTTATTAGTAAACCAGTAGATACGGCTTTAGTGTTAGATACAATTCGGAAACATTTAAAACTAACGGTATCTTAATTAATTAACAAATAAATTAAGGACAAAGGACAAAGGATAAATATAGATTATAATTACTTCTTAGGCTTTGATAATGTCCTAATCAACTCGTTTTCTGCTATATAATAAATAGAGATTTAAACTTATGGGAAATGCACTGATTGTAGATGATTCTTCTACAGAAAGAAAAATATTAGTTAGTTATTTACAAGAATTAGGTATAACGGTTACTACGGCGGAAAGTGGCGAAGAAGCACTAGATAAACTTAGTAGTAACATTCCAGATCTGATTATCCTTGATGTTGTTTTACCCGGTAAAAGTGGGTTTGAAGTATGTAGAGAAATAAAAGCTGGAGCAAATACAGCAAAAGTACCCGTTATTATTTGCTCTACTAAAGGCAGTGAAATGGATAAATTTTGGGGAATGAAACAAGGTGCTGATGCTTATATTCCCAAGCCTGTGGATAAAAATGAATTATTTTCAGCAGTGAAAAAGTTAATCAAATAGTTACATAACTAATTTATTTCAGGGTGAATCAATTTCCCCTGTTATTCAAGGTTTAAAAAATTAACATAAAAGACAGTTTTCGAGTTATGAGTGAACAAATACTTCCTTTCTCCTCTCAAAGAAAAAATTTAGTCTCCGAAAGACAACAGTTTTTAAGATTTGTGCTGTTACCTGATACAAATTTAATGATTTCACTATCAGAAATTGCAGCAGTGTTAAAAATTCCTTTCGGACAAATTATTGCTATTCCAGAAATGCCTTCTTGGGTAATTGGTGTTTATAATTGGCGAGGGGAAATTGTGTGGATGATTGATTTAGGGCAACTTTTAGGTTTTACCCCTTGGTATCAACAATCGGTGGTTTCTTCTCATCATAAAGCGGTGGTTATTCATCCTAGTACACAAGATCGTAAAAATAGATCTTCGGGGGATTTAGTGGGATTAATTGTGAGTGACGTTAATGATATTGAATTTTGCGACACTGACAAGTTACATTCTCCTCCAGCTTCGGCGGTTACTCCTGATTTAGCACCTTTTTTGAGAGGATATTGGATAAAAGAAAATGGTGATATTATTGTAACTATCGATGGTGATGCTATTTTTGCCGCCATGCCGAAAGAGTAAGGAATCCTAATTTTTTATTCTTCTAATTCCTCCTTTTTTTGGTGAGCATATTTTAAATTTCCCCAGGTGAGTTTTTGTTGTAAGGTTTTAATGTCTCCTTGTTTAGCTGCATTTTTAACATCTCTGATATAATGAGCGTTAGCGATGGCTTCTTCTTTAGATCGTGAACTGGTTTCAAAACATTTTTCTAAGGATTGATAAATACCAATACGACGAATTTTAGTGAAAAACTGACGCTCAGTATCTAGTAATTTAGTCATTAATTCTAAGTGCATTTCATCTTCACATAATTCCTCTAAAATTTGCCATTCTTCAATGCCCAGTAAACTATTATTAGCACCAATACGAGGATCTATAAAGTCATTTCCCGTAATTTGTTTATAAATACGAGGTAAACTATCATCAAATTCGTGTTTTTCTTCTAACCAAATACGACGAATTTCGCTTAATTCTTCCGTAGTGATTAACTCAATGTTTTGAAATTCTGGAGGTGCAAATTTTTGGATACTGACTTGTGCTTCTAATACCTTTGTTAACCAATATTCGCGCCATTTTTTAAGGTAAGGACCAGGAATAGGCTCAATGGAAGTATCACCATCTACATTACGCTCGAATAACTCTACTTTTCCGTAAATACGGCGAAAATCTCGTTTATCTCGATCATTTTTTATATCCAATTCGTTGCGAATATCTAATAAAGGTTGTAACCATTCTTTTTCGTCATCATTTTGAATCATAGCCTCCATAGATTTATCTTTACTTACCATGGTACATACCCAACAACCGAAGCGAGAATCTCCGCAACTAGGGGTTGAAGTATCAACTACTAAAGGACATTCGTTATCAGCAGTCGCCCCCCGATACATAACGAATAAATCTTGATTATCTCCTCCCCAAGGATTTTTCCACTGTAACAAGTATAACCAAACTTCATCAGTACGCCAATCTTCAATAGGAGTATAAATATAAGAATTAGGTAAACGAGAATTAAGGTTTAAACGGTCACGAAATCTACCTTTGGCGTGTTTTTCCATATTTTTAGCACGAGTAACACTCTCGGCTTTTCTAACCCCTAAAACAAGGATAATTTCTCCATTATTGCGGACACTTTCCCTAATAAAACTATCTGCTGGTTGAATTTTCATTCTATCGGTACACCACCGAAATCCGTGACGAGGTGCAGGATAGCCTTTTCCCATCAAACACACCCAAAAGGTATCTTTAACCGCAGGAGTTAGTAAATGAGGCTCAAAAGGCATTTTTTGGGCAAAGGCGGCGATTTCCATTTGTTTTAAACAATCTTTTACCCAATGGGCAACAATCGGATTTTCCACTAAAGTATCTGTGGTGATGACATAAACTTTTTTCTGACGTTTTTCAACGGGTAAACCTGCGATGGCATTCCAAATTAACTGTACAATACAAGAACTGTCTTTTCCGCCACTGTAACCAATAATCCAAGGAAAATTATCTTGACAATATAACTCCTGAATTTCAGCTGTTAAAATTTTAATATCAGCGACTAATTCTTCTAAACTGCGAGGAGGAAACAGAGGAATTTGGGTACTATTCATAGAATAATTAATAATGAACAATTATTGATAAATAACATCTTAACTAAGTATCAACTATGTCTGGAATGTAATCATAAAATTAGTGAATGATTAATAAAATTATCAAATATATGATAAAAACTTAATGCAACACAATGTGAAGAAAAGACGAAAATCACTATCAATAAAAAGATATTGGGATTATTATAAGTTGCGATTATTGAGATTAAAAGAAAATCCTCACAAAATTGCTAGGGGTTTTGCTGCAGGAGTTTTTGCAGGGTGTTTTCCCCTTATTGGCTTACAATTTGTTATGGCGATAATTTTTGCTTTTATCTTTAAGGGTAATAAATTTACCGCCATCATCGGTACATGGATTAGTAATCCTTTTACTTATGTTCCTTTATTTTTATTTAATTTTCAAGTCGGTAAATTATGTTTGAGTTTTTTTATTGATAATCATCACATAGAATTTAGTTGGGATTCTTTAAAACAAATTAGTGATTTAGGTACAGAAATTACTACTACCTTGTTATTAGGCTCTTTTATTGTTGGTTTGTGTTTTAGTTTTGTTGCTTATTATGTAATTCTTTATCTGTTGAAAAAATGGAAAAAAATTAGTTAATTTCGTCGTTGAGGATTAAAAAATAATGCTCTAACAACGGCTTTGCGTAAATCATCACTTTCGGTAGTCGTATTTTCCCATAAAGTTTCATAGTAGAAAAAAGCTACTCCTAAACGGTATCGTCTTGCCTGTCGCACTTTATCCTCAATTAAAGTAATGGGAGTCGGTTTATTTCTTAATCCCGTTAAAATAGCTACACCTGTAGGAATTTTTTGTCTAGCAGATTGTATTTGTGGAGTGTTTAATTCTTTGACAAATGCTTTTAAATCAGGACGATAAACTTGGATAATTAACTCATCCACAATGCCTAAATTTACCCATTTATGCCAATCCTGTAAAAAGATATTGTAGGCAGTATGATAAGGATTTGGTGCGACGGAAAAAATAGCTGATGGTTTTCTTTCTTTGACGGCTTTATTCAATCTCACCATAAAATCAGTAATTTTATCAGCACGCCATTTCACCCAATGGGCATTTTTAAAGTTAGCTGGAGGATCTTTTTTTGTTTCTTGTTTATATAATGCTACAGTATAAGGATCATAACCAAAATCTCTAGGTAATACAGTATGATCATCAAATTGAATACCATCTACAGGATATTTGGTGATAATTTCTAAAACTAAATCCATGATAAACTGTTGTACTTGGGGATGAAAAGGATTCAGCCAAACTACTGAACCACCAGCACTTTCACCTATCTTACTCCCATCTCGGCGATTCGTTATCCATCGAGGATTTTTGATGGCTAATTCTGAAGATGGCGGTGTCATAAAACCAAATTCAAACCAAGGAATTACTAATAATCCTTTTAAATGTCCTTCTTCAACAATATCTCCAATTACATTCTTATTATGTTCACTAGAGCGCACCAGAGGAGGAATGCCCACTCTTTGTGCCACTTCACTAGGATAAGAAACATAACCAGAATTCCAAACTACAGGGTAAATAGTATTAAAGTTTAAATCCGCTAATTCTCTTAAACTATTTTCTAACCCCGGACGATCTAATAATACATCCGTATCATTTTTAGTTAGCCAAACTCCTCTAATTTCAGGGAAAGATGATTGACTGATAACTTGCTGAGGGTGAAGAAAAACAATAAAAAATACTGAGACTAAAAATAAGATAATAGTTTTTTGAATTTTATTGATATTTATCTGGGGGAGGGGAAAAAAATGAGTCATTCTCAAGGTGTCAAAAATTTGCTTAATCTATGTTACCAATAATTAAGTCATTGAATAATAATTGTTAATAGCCGATTTTGAAAAGTTATCTCCTCTGATGAAAGAATCGAATTGCTTTTTTACAAATAAAAATGCTTTCATCGTTATCTATATTTTGAACAAAACAAGAAAGATAACACAAGATACTTTGAATGTCAATCTCTAACTCAACCCACTATTGATATAAAGTATTTCTTTGACGATAAGGGCGATTTATGGATGCGATCGCATTTTTGATGGTTTCTTCCTCTAAACAAGTGCCTCCTTTAGCCCCTGCCATAGTGGTAATATGTTCTTCCATGAGAGTACCACCAAGATCATTACATCCCCATTGTAAAGCCTGTAATGCACCATCTAACCCTAATTTAACCCAACTTGGTTGATGGTTAGGAATTATATCCCCTAAAAATAAACGAGCAACGGCAGTTAACTTTAAACTTGATTGTAAATCAGGTTGATCTCTTCCCACACGATTTCTAAGGGGTTTTGGAGCTTGTTCTCCCACAAAAGGCAGTAAAATAAATTCAGTTATTCTGGCAGGATAATTTTTTTCAAGGGCAGTTTCCTGTAGCGATCGCAGCTTACCTAAATGTGATATTTGTTGTTCATGAGTTTCGATATGTCCACATAACATGGTACTGGTAGTAGGCATCCCTAAACGATGGGCAGTAGAGACAATTTCTAACCATGTTTCACTATTAAGTTTTTCAGGGCAGATAATTTGCCTCACAGTATCGTCTAATATTTCAGCAGCCGTACCGGGCATCGAACCCACACCATTATCTTTAAAAGCAAGAATAACATCACTATAGGTTAAACCATCTTGACGAGCAATAAATTCCACTTCTTGAGGAGAAAAAGCGTGTAAATGTAATTGTGGAAAATTATCTTTAATACTCTTCACCAATTGCAGATAATATTGAAGGCTACTATCGTTTATTTTTGCTTGAGGATTTAAACCCCCTTGCATACAAATTTCCGTTGCTTTTTTTTCCACTGCTAAAACACATTTTGCCAAAACATCCTCTAAATTAAGCCAAAATGCCCCTTTTTGATTTGCATCTCTTCTAAAAGCACAAAAGCTACAATGTTGTTCACAAATATTAGTAAAATTTATATTTCTATTAATAACATAAGTCACTGTTTCTCCAACTTGTTCTTCCCGAAGGCGATCAGCTTCCGTTCTTAAGTATGATATATCGTTATTTGAGGTAGATTTGAGTAAATTAACACCATCGACAGTAGAGAGAATAGTAGAAGTTGACATAAAATTTAGCAGGATTTACATAATTTAAACTAATGTATTGATCCGATTTTAACACCTCAATTTTGAAGAAAATAAAGAAAATATCAGAAAATCAAAATAACCCTATGATAACCTAATTTTATTATTGTTCACTAAAGTAAATCAGATTCAAAACCACAGACATCATATTTAATAGAAAAGGTACTTTTGTTAATGGAAAGTGAATAAAATCATTATACTCAGATCTTGCACCTCGTTAAAAATTAACTGGTGATGCTAGGGCAAAGGGCAAGGGGCAAAGGACAAAGGGATTAAAATTGACTCAAACTATACTAAAATTGATTTTTTGACTTTTGTTTATTAAGTATTTTTGATCT
>NZ_JBGSUU010000076.1:0-5554 GCF_041753295.1 Geminocystis sp. | reverse complement strand
TTTTTTCCCTTTCTTGAATTGACAAAGTTATTGCTTGATTTTTTCGAGTCATAATTTTATACGGACACTTTATATATATATTGTCTTGTTATTTCTATTTTAATGGTTTAATATGAAAATATTAATAGTTTACGGACATTAATTATAGATTAAAAATAATGCTCAATCTAGAATTATTAAGACAAAAACGGGAAGAAATTCTTAAAATTGCAGCCAAACATGGTGCTTATAATGTGCGTGTATTTGGTTCAGTTGCGAGAGGAGAAGCAGACGAGAAAAGCGATATTGACTTTTTAATTGATTATGAAATTCAGAAAATTACCCCTTGGTTTCCTGTGAGGTTAATTAGAGAATTGGAAAATTTATTAGGTGAAAAAGTTGATGTAGTGACTGCCGATGGCTTAAAAGAGCGTATCAAAGAAAGAGTATTACAGGAGGCAATTAATTTATGAGAGACGACAGTGAAAGAATCAGAGATATTCAAGAAGCCATTGAAAAAATCGAAAAATATTCTGTAAGAGGTGAAGGAGTATTTTATGAAGATGAATTAATTCAGACTTGGATTGTTCATAATTTACAAATTATTGGTGAAGCAGTCAGAGCATCTTCTGAAAAATTTAAAGCAAAATATCCTCAAGTTGATTGGCAAGATATTTCTGACTTTAGAAATTTGATTGTTCATGAATATTTTAGAATTGACTTAAATATTGTCTGGGTGATCGTTGAAAATGAGTTACCAAAATTAAAGCAACAAATTAACGATATTTTAAAAAATATTTAAACAAAAAAATGTACACAATAAGATTAAAACCTGTTTATTCTCGTCATGCAGATGATATTCCTGAAAATATTAATTTACCTGAAAATTGGTATTTATCTTGGCATCAATTAGAAACTTTTAAAGCCCTAAATTATCCTAATATTGATGTTATTTTTAATATAGCAATGACTGGAGATGGTAAAAGTTTAGCGGCTTATTTAAAAGCAATGAATCATGGTACTTCTAGTATTGCTTTATATCCGACAAATGAATTAGCTAGAGATCAAGAAAAACAAATTAAAGACTATCAAAATAAATTTAATTCTCATCTCGAAGTCTATCGTTTAACCTCTGGTATTCTTGAAGATTATATTGAAACAAATCAGTTACCAAATAAACAAAAAGGTTTAATTAGTGTTGCTAGTAATAATGAAATTTTACTTACTAATCCCGATATTTTTTATTATATATGTGATTTTCGATATTTAAAAAGATGGAAACAGAAAGATAAAATCAGAGGTGAATCACCAGATAAACTTTTTGGTCAAATTGCAAATTATTATGATTTATTTATATTTGATGAATTTCATGTTTTTTCATCTTCTCAAGTAGCTAGTATTTTTAATAGTTTACTTCTTCTAAAACATACAATCCCTAATAAAAAATTCCTCTTTCTTTCCGCAACACCTAATGAATTATTAACAACTTTTTTAAGTAAGTCAGGTTTTAACTATAAAATTATTAATCCTGTTGCTGAAAATAAATATTGTTTTACTGATAATCAACAGAATAATTGGCGACAAATTAGTTATCCGATAACATTAAATTTTCCCACAAAATTAGAGCCTAATTTACAATCTAGTTATAATTGGTTAGTAGAAAATGCTGAATCAGTTATTTTAAAATTTTTTCAAGATAATCCTAATAGTAAAGGGGCAATTATTCTTAACTCTATTGTGGCAGTTAAAAAATTAATTCTTATTTTTAAAGATATTTTTGAACCATTTGGCTTTAAAGTTAGAGAAAATACTGGTTTAACGGGAGAAACAGAAAAATCTAAATCAGTCGAAGAAGCAGATTTATTATTAGGCACTTCTACTATTGATGTTGGTGTAGATTTTAAGATTAATTTCTTAGTTTTTGAAGGTGCAGATGCTGGTAATTTTATTCAAAGATTTGGACGTATTGGAAGACATAAAGGTTTTAATAAATATGAAGCCTACGCTCTTATTCCTAACTTTATTGTTGAAAGGTTATTTGAAAAAGAAAATCATCTCTTAACTAATCATAAAGAATATGATAAAGTGCAATTTGGTAACGCAATTAAAAATAGTTTTAGTTTTGTTAATAGCTTTGAAAAATATCCGTCAAGATGGGGCTCGATACAATCAGCTTGTCTTTATTCTGAATTATTAAAGTTGAAAGAAAATTTTCCTAATTCTGCTACTAATTTTGGTCAAAATATTCAACAAGTATTTAATATAAGTATTAATAAAAAATTTGAAGAGATTCAATATTATATTAAAGAAGGAAAACAAGAAATAGTTGACGAAGTTCGTAGTTTTCGAGGAAGTAGTCAATTAAACTGTGCTATTTATGATTTGACTAGTTTTAATGAACCAGAGAAAGAACAATTTAAAACTTATAATTTAGGTGGTATTATTAGTAATTTTATCTTTGAATGGATAAATAAAAAAGATTTTTTTGATATGTGTATAAAGGCAGGTTTATCCACGAAACGGTTTGATAAATCTTTATGTTATTTAAAAGTAACTGGTTATCGAGATATTCGAGAAAATTGGTATTTTTATTATCCTAATGATATAACTGAAATCGCTACTTCTGGACAAGTTCAAGTTTTAGCAGGTTTGGAAATTCGACAACCTCATGGTAATAATATCAATAAAATATGCAATGCTCTTTCAAAGAGAAAATTAGTTTGTTATATATCTGATTATTCTCTTACTTATCTCAGGGCAAAATTAGGTTTACCGATTTATTTTCAGGCTTATTCCCTCGCAGATAAATATAGTAAAGATGACAAAAAACAACCTTATACTATTGCCTTTGGCAAGTCTGCATTGATGCTAGAAACCTTAATCTGGTATTGGAAAGCAAAGGAGGATGAAGGATGGATTTGCTAAAAATAAAGAGAAAAGTATGGGCAAAAACTCAGAAAACCATAGTTTTTCAATCCCTAAGAAGGTATTTTATTAATACAAGAGTATTTTTACTTTTTCTCTTTAAACTCAGAGATCAGTATATCAAATTTAGGGAATTAAACAAGAATATAAAATTTAAAAGGTTATTATAGTTTTAATGAGTAAGTATATTTTAAAATTATCTGTTAACATAATTATTAACAACATTTCTAATCAATGAATTTACTTGAAAGAATTACGCCAAATATATAAAGAAATTGGTGCATGATTTTCTAACAAGCGAGTTAGTTATACTCACACAATCGACATTATAAAGTTAATAAAGTTATGAATATAAATCAACTTTCCTTATTGGATAATTTACAACAAAATCAACATGATGATTTACCGTCATATTCTTTAGATTTAGATTCATTAAAAAATGATCAAGATATAGAAAGTAACCCAGAATTACTAATCATTTTTCTGTTTAAAAAAGCAGTTAAAGAAACTAATCCAAATGATGAGATATTAAATGATTTTGCTGAATATATTTTACCTAATCTTTTAACTAAATTAGCTGGAATAACCGCTAAAGGTGGTCAATTTACTGAAGATAGAAAAGCCGAAGGAAAAAATACAGAAAGAAGCCGACATGATCAATCCTTAATTTCTCATATACTAAATGGTTTATTTCCTACTTATAGAATTATTAGTGTATTATTATCAAACAAAATAGAAACTAATCCTATACAAAGACATTTTAATATTTTAGTAATTAAACTCTTTCTAGCCTCGTTTCCTTTACATGACTTTGAAAAAGATCCAGATTTTCAAAAGTATTTATCTGAAACAGTAGCAGAATTTAAAGATAGGAATTGGCGTAAAGATACTCCTAAAAAACAAGAAGCTCCTAATTTAAGCCGAGATTATGTTAAAAAAAGAATACAGGATTTAGGTATCGATTTATTTTTAGGAGAAAATTGGGAAAATTATATTGATGATATAGTCTGGTTAAGTCACAATGCAGGGGATGGTAGTGATGCTGATAGAGGTTTAGAAAGTAGAGGCTTAAAACCAACTTTAAATGGCAGAATCAGACAACATTTACATCACTTATTGAGACTTTCTGATTTATTCGTTTCTATTATTAAACATCCAAAAGATATTGAAGATAATAAATTTTTAGAAATTTTAAGCAATTTAAGTAATAATCAATTACAGTTTACTTATCATGCCTTATCGGATAATCGAGGAGTTATTACTAACATTATTAACAATGCTTTAATTACTTCTCATGGTGAGAATTATCAACCTTTATTGTACTTTCCTGATGGTGTTATTTATGTCTCCAAAATCGATGCCTTAAATGTTAATATAAACAATATTACAGATATAGTAATTACTAAAATTAAACAATTATGTGCAACTCAAATTATTAATAGACAAACTGGTTTTAGTAGAGGCGGAAAAGGCTTAAAATTTGCTGAATATTATTGGTTATTTTTTGAACCTATAGACTTGATGAAAGTTGGTATAAAAGTAGCTGAAAGAATCTTTCCAGATACAAAAAAAGCCTGTTCAGAAAAACGTAGTGAAAGTTTACAAAATTTTCAAGCTAAAGGTGAATTATTAGCTAATATAAACGTTAATTTTGATAATGATATTCGCATTGATAGATTAGCAGAATTTTGTGACATTATTTGTCGAGGAATTTGGAATAAATGGCTAGAAAAAGCAGAAAATTATCAAAAACAATTACCAAAAAAACAGCGTCAAGAGATACCCTTATTAGAATTAATTTATCCCTTAGCTGAATATTTAGGATTAGAGTCAGAAATTTCTGCTATCAAAGAAATTCAAACATTAAAAAAAACAGGTGGAGTGCCTTTAGATTGGTATTATTTAGCTGGAAAATATTATCAAACAGAAAAAGGAAAAGGGCAAGATTTAGCTCAAACTATTAAGTTAATGGAAGGAATTATCAATCATGTTCAAACTTTAATTAATCCTATTGTTAAACAATTTAAGATAGAAGACGGTTGGAATGATTTAAAAATCTATATTAATGATATTATCTCTTTACCTACAGGTAGAATTGTTGAAGCTAATTCTGAATCATTTTTAACAGAAATAAATCGTTATCAGAAGGCAAAAATTACGGGAAGACAAAGAGAAAATATCTGTGCTATGTCCAGTTCATCTTATACCATAAGTGAGCAAATGGAGTCTGGCAATTTATTTGCACCGCAAGTTTATAGTAATCGACAAATTTTATTTAATGCCCAAGCCGCTAAACGTCAAATTTGTTCTATTTGGGCTACAGAAATAATGTTGCGTCAAATTTTGATGAACAACACTAATTCTATTGGTGCTGATTTTGAAAATCGAAAATATCGTTATCTTTATCTTTATCCAGCTTATTTTTTCACTCCTGAAACCAGTTTATTTTTAAGAAAAACTTACGATGGTTTAGAAAAAACTCGTTTTGATGCTGAATTAAGAAAACACTTTGGCGTTGCTGAATTAAGGTATGATTTTTAGATAAAGGGGTCAAATTATCAAAAATAAAAAAATGATACAATGTCCAGAGTGCGGGTCTAAACATATTCACAAAAATGGAATTAAAAAAGGAAAGCAAAATCATCTTTGT
>NZ_JBGSUU010000075.1:0-7243 GCF_041753295.1 Geminocystis sp. | reverse complement strand
TTTTTTCCCTTTCTTGAATTGACAAAGTTATTGCTTGATTTTTTCGAGTCATAATTTTATACGGACACTTTATATATATATTGTCTTGTTATTTCTATTTTAATGGTTTAATATGAAAATATTAATAGTTTACGGACATTATTTAAAGATATGAGTTAAAAAAGGAAAAACTAAATGGTAAGTTTACTAAATAGATCACAAAAATCAATTGATGAGATATATTTCTCAGAAATTCGCCCAAAACTCTATGAAAATCACGCCACTCATTATCAATATGGTAGTCGTGAAGGTAGAAGTTTAGCTGAACATTTAGATTCTGCTTGTCAATTTGTATTAACAATATCGAAAATTGCCCAAGTAAATGAAGAAAAAAGAACTATTCTTTTAGCCGCTACAGCAATTCATGATTTAAACAAGTTAGATAAAACAGGAAAAAATGTTCAACAATTAGCCAGAAATCGAGAATTTTTAACAGAACAATTAGAAAAAGCCTGTGTTATTCATTTGATTAAGATGGAAGAACATTACGAATTAATTAGGCGTTTAATTGAGAGACATTCGGGACATAATGCTAGTGATGGTTTGCGTTTTTTACCTGAAGATGAAAATATCGAAAAATGGTCGGCAATGTTAATTGGTGCAGATTTATTTGATTTAGGTATTGATGAATCTGTGCGTATTCGTAAAGTAGAAAATGAATTAACCGTTGCGTTTGGCAGAGTTAGTCATATTTTTAAGATTACTATTTCTGAAGATAGGGGTTATTTAACTTCTTTATTATTAGGTGCTTGTGAAGATGTTTTAACTAGATACAATTTAACTCCTTTAGCTATTTTTCCCGATGGAATATTATTTGAAGGAAAAAATTTTCCTGAACATGATTTAACTCAAGAAATTGCCCAAATTTGGCAACAAAAAATAAACCGAGTTTTTGCGGGGAATATTGAACAATTAGTTAGTGCAACCACTAGCGGAATTAAAATTGATAATAAAGCTATTAATCAAGATTTAGAAGAAACTTTAATTCAAGTTCAAGCATTACTAGAAAAGAAAAAAGCTAGTTATAAACAAGATAAATTAAGTCAAGATATTAATAAACATGGAGGTAAAGCTGGTAAACAAGCAATTTTGGAAGCCGAAAAGTTAGATTTAATTCCTGTTAGTAATGATGAAGAATTTACTATTTCAGAAGGATTAAAGGCGATTTATGTTAGCTATAAAGAAAGTGGTTTAACTTCTCAAGAATCATGGGAAAAAATTTATGATTATTTAGATTTATCTTCTGATAAAAGAAAAGTAATTGATCCTTTTGATATTCTTTATGGACGTTGTTTATTTGCTGTTAAAGCAGTAAGTAATAATGAGCAAATTTCTGAGATGTTAAAACAATCTTTTGAAATGAGAAAAACAGAACAATCTGTATATATTCAAGTATCAAAAGAAATGATTAAAAGTGTTCAGAAAATGCTGAATTTACCTCAAAAAAGAACATGGGAAGGAAAACAAGAATTAGAGGCATATATTGAAGCTAATCCTCGTAAAAGATGCTCTTTAGGTAATACTTCTACTGAAATTAAAGAGTTAATATCTCGTGAAATGCCACCAGAAACTAAGGTGCAATCTTTTTCTAATCGTCTTCCAGGGGGAATTAATGCTGAACCAAAAAGACAAAGTGACTCCATTTCTGCTTTAGCTTATCAATTATTGGCAGTAGGAGCTAATTTTCCCAAATCTGGTAAACAAGAGCCATTGTATCTTCATTTTGCTTTACCTCAAGGTGCATCTCCAGAGTTATTGAGAATTTGGCGACAGTTTATCAAACAAACAGCAGAGACAAATGGAGAAGGAGGTACTGTAACCGTTGATGAAACTAAACTTTATCGGGATAATTTGATGGAGTTTAAAGCGAATAAAGTAGTTGGTTTTGCTTTTCCTAAACGTCCTGATTTTATTTTTTCAACTATTACAATTCCTGTTTTATGGGGGGATGTAAATAATTCTATTGCTTTACTAAAATCTCTTAGATTAGGTTTAGAAATAGCTTTAGCTTTTGAATTTGGTTTCCCTTTTGTGCTTAGTAATAATCTTGAAATTGAAACTAATAATAACTTTTTCGGGAAGGTTGAAGGAATCCCATCTAGTTTACAACCCTTATTAGGTAGTGGTGAATATAAACGAGAAGGACATCTAAGTAAAACTGAAAAAATTAATCACAAAACTGCGGAGAAAATTTTAACAAGATTACGCTGTTTAGGAGAAATCGTTTTTATTATTTCTAGTCCTCAAAAATGGAATGATTGTCTTTACGAATTAGCTTGTACTGCTAAGAAACCTTTAGATTATTATTTCGTAATTTTAAGGTGGATTTTACGAGAAAAAGATGATCCTCATTTTGAATCACTCTGGAATAAAATTCGTCAACCTTTATTTACTTTATTAAAGAGTCTTATGCCTAATCAACATGATTTATTAACTAATTATCTCAAAGAAGCCGCTCACCTTGCAGAAGTCGCAAGATTAAGAGGAAGTTCATTTAAAAGGACTTCTCAAGTAGAGCCTTTTGCTGAATTTTTAAAAGCAATTCGTTCTCGTAAATCTTATTTAGATTGGGATGTAGTTTTTGCTTCTTTAACTCAAGAATATCATACTCGTTTGGATCGTATTCGTGAACATGGAGTCGGAGCAACTAAATATGAGCAAATTAAAGAATATTATCAAGTTTTACGCAAGATTTTTGAGGAAATTTATCAATGTCGTCCTGAAAAAATTTTAAATGATAAAAAAACCCTTGAATCTGCTTATTTATTTTTTTTACAAGAAGCTCGTCAAGAATTAAAAAATGAGAAACAAAATGACTCTGAGTAGAGTTAAACTAGAACTATTTTTTTAGCTTCATTTACTTACCAAAATTTTAACCAATTAAATCAATTATTAAATAATAGGAGAAAACAATGTCCATTGAAAAATTAAACCCTTTTTTAGCACCTACTTACGAAAATTTCCCCAAAGGTAGAACTGTTAGTTTAGTAATTTTAAGAACTACTCAATCAGAAACAATTTTTCGTACGGAAGGAAGTGGTGAACCTATGTGTAGTGAATTTGTACAAGCAGGAATCGAAAATACGGAAGTTATCCCTCGTTTAGTGATGACAAAAAGGAAACAAGTTGCTACTGAAAGACGCAAGGGAAGAGAATTTTTAAGACAATACAATTTACTTTATAATGCTCCAAAAGGAAACACTATCTGCTCTTTAAATACTAATGCACCCTGTGAAATGTGTATTGATTGTTTTCTTTATGGTTTTGCCGCAGGAGGCGAAGGTGCTCAAAAAAGTAGAATTTGGACAGAAGATGCTTTTTCTATTCTACCTAGTACTGAATTAATAGGTGATCGCACTATCAATGCTTTATATGAAAATGGCACAATGCGAGACGAAACGGGAAAAGCCTCTACTGCATTAAATACCAGCGAATATATTAAGCCTGGGGTTCATTTTCTGGATGTTGTCACCTTAAAAGATGTTACAGCCGATGAGTTGCGTTATGTGGTAGGGAATATACTGTTAACTACTCGTTATGGTGCAGTTTCTAGTCGAGTGGGGAGAATGGATAACGAAATCTTAGGAGTTTTTGGAGGTTTTGGGGAGTTACCTAGTTCATTAGAATTAGTACAACAAGTATTTGACTCATTAAATAATGGTGAAAATATGACGTTAGAACATCCATTAAATAAGAGTTTTATAAATGTGGTTAAATCAATTATTAATAATTGGCAGAATAAAAGAGGTATTTCCGTGCAGTTAAATGAGGCAGAATTAACTAATTTAGTTAATGATATTGATGAAAATTGGTCAATAGATAAACAAGAAGGATTTTTAACTCGTTTAAATCAAACTTACGAATCTTATCGTCAAATACCCACAGAAAAAGATACTAAGAAAAACAAAAAATAAATGCCCACTTGTAAAATTTAGGAGGTAAACATTAATAAATGTCAGAATTAACATTAGAATTAACTAGAAAAAAAGATAGTTTTCTTAGTTTTAAAAAAGCTCAAATTATTGAGTTATGTTGTGCTGAACCCGTATTTTTTGCATCGAGGGAATTATCAGATACTTATTATACAGAAGGGGTAATTGGCAATTATGCTTTAGCCTATGCTTTGGGTTGGGCTTATTCTCCTTATCGCTTAACTGGTAAAGCTACTACCAAGCCCACTTATATTGAAGATTTATCACCACTAGATCGTTATATTTTACCAGCATGGTCGATCAATAATCATATTTCTTATCGTATTGAGAGATTTAATGCTTTATCTGATGCCTATTGGTTTGCCATGAGTAACAATCGAGTAGTAATTAATCGAGAAGACTTACCCTTAAAACGTACGGGGAAAAAACCCAATTCCTATCGCCCTAGTAATTTTCCTCAAACAGGAAGATTAAAAATGATAGAAAGAGGTAATTTATTTCAAACAATTGTTTTTGGTGGAGTGGAATTACCCGAATATATTAGAGTCGGAAAATTTAAAAGTAAAATAAAAATTACTATCAAAAAAGAAGTTTCTATTAATTATTTATCAACGGGCAAATATCAAAGTAAAACATTTTTAAATTCAGCCGATTTACCAAATAATATTAATTATTTTTCTTTTGATGTTTTAGCCATTCCACCTGTCTCTATACTTAAAAATCTAATGTTTGAGGGAGAAGCATGGCAAATAGATGATTTTATAATTCCTGCAAATATGAAATTTTGTCAATCTTAATTTATAACTATGAATCATCAACATATCTCGATTAAATTAGAATCAAAAAGTATTGCTAAATGCCATATTTTACCACCTAAATTAAATTTTATGGAAAATGCTTTACAGCATCAAGTTGATGTTTTTACAGAAGCTGAAACTCATGATTTAATATTAGATTTAGCCCCAACAGGTACAGGTAAAACTAAAGCAGGTTTAAGTGTTTTATTGCATAATTCTAATAAAAATGCGGTTTATATAGCCCCCACAAATGCTTTAATTACTCAACAAACAGAGGCGGCAATTAAATTTATTAACGAAGCTAATTTACCCCATATTGTTAAATCTGCTTCAGCAAAAGAAATTAAACAATGGGATAATGATAAAGTAGGTAAAAGATCAGGTGAAAAACTTTATAATGTTTTGCGTAATCCAGCAACTATTTTTCCAGAAGTAGGAGAAAATAAACCTTTATTATTAGTCACTAATCCAGATATTTTTTATTACGCTACTTTCTTTGCTTATAACCGTTTAGATAAAGACAATATTGCTAGTCAGTTTTATAGTAAATTTTCTACTATTATTTTTGATGAATTTCATTTATATAGTGCTAAACAATTAGTTAGTTTATTTTTCTATTTAGCTTTATCTTATGTATTTGGATATTTTCAGTATAATCGTAAAGTAATTTTATTAACTGCTACCCCAGATTCGGCTTGTAATGAAGCATTAAAATTATTAGAACAAGAAGGAGTTAAAATTGCTAGAATTGATGGAGAAAATAATAGTTATAATTTAATTCCGTCTCAAACAGTAGTTTATTTAGAAATGAGGCCACAATTAGAAAGGGATATTTTATTAGAAGAAATTAAGCAAGAAATAATTGATAAACTAACAAATTTTCCCGAACAAAATGGAGCAATTATACTTGATTCTAAAGACTATATTAATCGATTATCAGATTTGTTAAAATCTGCAAAGTTAGATAAATATTTTGGAAGAATTACTGGTTCAACTCCTCAATTAGAAAGAGCTATTTCTGCTCAAAAACAAGTGATATTAGCAACCAGTACAGTTGATGTTGGTTTTAATTTTGAAAAGTATCCTCAACCCAATAGACAAAATTTAGATTGGTTAATTTTTTCTACTAAAGACTACTTTAGTTTTTGGCAAAGACTAGGAAGAGTTGGACGAATTTTAGGCAAAACAATAACAGATATTCCTTCGAGTGTGATCACCTATTTACCATTAAAAGCATGGGAAGGAAATATAACGGATTTAGATATTTTAGGAGGAAGAAAAGCATTAAATGAAAAACTAGAAAATTTATCTTGTCTTCAACGTCCCTTTTTAGATATTTATTGGAAATCAGAAGCATTTTTAGAAATAGCAAAACCTCTTTTAGAATTGGAAGAAAAATTAGAAGGTTTACCTGAAAATAATTTGATTATTAAACTTTATCAAACCATGCAAAATATTTTAGGTGGAAAACGAGATTGGAAATATTATCGTTATCGAATGAAAATATTAAAGGGTGCTGAAAATATTGCCAAAAGTTCTATTAAAGATATTCAAAATAAATGGCAATATATTAAAGGTGGACAGGCTTTTGTGACAAATTATATAAAAGTTAAATCTCCTGAAGATTATGAAAATTTAGAAAGAGGAATTAATAAAATTCAAGATTTTGAAACAGTTTTTAAAAATGATAAAGAATTAGCTGAAGATTTAAAAGAATATGCAGAAATTTTTACAGCTACTTATGCTCCTTTATTTCAATTTCGAGAAAGTTTATTTGAAAGTTTATCAATAAAAGACTCTCATAATTTTTTAGTAGATGAATCTGATAAAACTATTTTAGATCCTATTCATTTATTAAGATACTATGAATTTGTCAATAATCGTGACTATATCGAATTAACTGCTCGTGCTAAAGAGATTTATAATTTAACTTTTTCTTTCAGATATTTCGGTACAAATGAAGAGTTTAAAAATAATGAAATTAATAAACTAACAGCTTGGAAAAATTGTCGAATTTCTCGTAAATTGGGTAATGCAATTTCTCCTACTCCATTAATTCAAAAATTAGAAAAAAATTTAATAGCAGGAGTTATTATTTCTACTACCGTAAATCTAGGAACTATCATTCAATTGAGAAAACAAGGGTTAATGTCTTATCCTATAACCGTTGATTGTAATGATCAATCGAAAGAATATACATTTTTTCCAAGTTTGACAGGTATTTTAACTATAGCAATGACAAGTTTTCGATTACGTTTACCCGATAATGAAGATTTTTATATTACCTGACTATATCTTTTAAACTATTTATTATTAACTAATATGCCTCATAGCTTAGTCATAAATTTTACATCTATTTCCGATATACCCATTGGTTATACATCAGGAAAACACTTACACGCTTTATTTTTAACCTTAGTTAATTCGGTTGATCAACAATTAGCTGAATATTTCCATAAGTCCGAACAAAATAAA
>NZ_JBGSUU010000074.1:0-20216 GCF_041753295.1 Geminocystis sp. | reverse complement strand
GATGATTTTGCTTTCCTTTTTTAATTCCATTTTTGTGAATATGTTTAGACCCGCACTCTGGACATTGTATCATTTTTTTATTTTTGATAATTTGACCCCTTTATCTAAAAATCATACCTTAATTCAGCAACGCCGGATTTTACTGATAATTGGGTATATGATCAAGCAGTTGATACTTATGTATTAGATCAAGCCATGGCGAATAAGTTAAGGGAAGCGAATCCCGAAGCCTTCCGTAATATTGTGGGGAGGATGTTGGAGGCGAATGGGCGCGGTTTTTGGGATGCGGATGAGGAGAAATTAGAGAAAATCAAAAGTCTTTATGAGATGACGGAGGATGAATTGGAGGGGGTTACGCTATGATAAAATCTGAATATATTATGATTTATTCTCAAGAATTATTAGGAGGTATTTTATGTCGATCGCAGATTTAATTAAAGCAGAAATTGATAACATTCCTGAAGATAAACTAGCGGAATTATATCAATATATTAAAAAATTAGCAAAACCAGAAAAAAACCTAAATAATTTATGGCAAAAAATAGATGAATTAGGAGAAGATGAAGATCAATTATCAATGGAAGAAATTGTATCTCTAGCAAAAGAAGTTAGAGAAAACAAGACTAAATAATGAAACTTTTATTAGATACAAATATTTGGATTTCTGGATTATTGTGGGGCGGAGTGCCTCGTGAAATAATTAGTTTAACAGAAAATAATTTAGCGAGTATTTATATATCTAATTCTTTATTAAAAGAGTTAGAAGATACTTTAACAAAATCAAAGTTACAGAAAAGATTAAAACAGCTAAACTATTCAGAAAAAGATTTGATAGATAACATAAAATCTGTCACCATATTATGTCAACATCTGTCAATATTAGAAGTGAAAGAATTAAGAGATTTAAAGGATAAAATAGTTTTAGAAGCTGGTTTATCTATTCCAGTAGATTTCATTATTACTGGTGATTTAGACTTGTTAGTTTTAGATTCTTTTCGAGGTATTAAAATTCTAAATCCTAATGATTTTAAGTTAACAATCTTATCCTAAAAATATTAATCACTCATTTTGTTTCTATTTTCTAGCTTCTAAAAAATAATCCAACTCATTGCGTATTTTTTTTGCTTCATCTCTAAATTGTTGAACTTGACTTTCTAATTTTCTTAGCTGTTTATTTGTTGTATTTATCTCATTTTCTTTACTGTTAATTTCTTGTTCTTTTTTACTTAATTTTTCTTGCAAAATATTTATCTTTTCTCTTATTTGACTAATATTACCTTTCTCAACTATTGAAACTAGCTCATTTTTTGATATGCCTGTATTTTTAATAAAGTTTATTATCTTGTTTAAACATTTTAAATTAGAAACTAAAAACTGATTTTGAAATATATACGCAAATTTAACAGTATTATCAATAGTAACTTTTTCATTGTCAATAAGATATATCAGATCTTTTATTGTTTCCCAATTATTGATTATTTCCTGATTGTTTAACAAATTTAAAAGTGTTTCTTCTAGTATATTATGATTAGATAAAAATTGAATATGTCCTTCATTTTAATAAGTAATAAAAAGTCGCTATTGATTGATTATAATAAAATATTGTGACCGCAATTAAATAGAAGATGATGGAAAATACAAAAGTTATTTTAGGAAGAATCACCTTTAACCCTGAAATCATGGGGGGAAGGGCTTGTATTCGAGGAATGCGCATTACAGTGGCTTTAGTGCTAAAATTATTAGCTAGTGATATGTTGATCGAAGAAATTTTAAGAGAGTATCCTGACTTAGAATTAGAGGATATTCAAGCCTCCCTTAACTATGCCTCCTTGTTAGCCGATGAAAAAATCTATAGTTTTGAGGAGAAAGTAGCATGAAATTCTTAGGTGATATGGGAGTTTCTCAAACTGTCATCAATACTTTGCGAAATGATGGTTATGATGCCATACATCTTCGAGATGAAGGTTTACAAACACTCCCAGATGACAATATTATTCTGAAGGCAAAAGATGAAGGAAGAATAATTCTCACCTTCGATTTAGATTTTGGGGAATTGTTAGCTTTTAGCGGTGATTCTTTGCCAAGTGTGATTATTTTTAGATTGGAAAAAGCTAATCCTGATTATGTTTTATCTAAATTAAATCCTGTTTTAGAAGAATGTCAAAATATCCTAGAAGATGGGGCAATTATTACTATCAAAGATAAGAATTATCGTGTGCGATATTTACCCGTAAAAAATGAATAAATATTGAGTTATTTAATATTAAAATTATTAGAAAGTGATATATTTATTAGGTATATTTTATGACTATTGCAGATTTAATAAAGGCAGAAATCGACACTTTTTCCGAAGAATTACAATTATTATTACTCGATTTTATTGAATTATAAAAAAAACGGTATCCCTCATTAAAAAGCGAAAATATAGATTTAGATATTACTGATAAAATAGATGAAGAATCTTTTATTGGAATGTGGAAAGATAGAGAAAATATGGAAAATAGCCGTGAATGGATAAGACACATTAGAAAATAAGAATAGTATTAATTAAATGAGATACAAGCTATAATAGTAACCATTTAATCAATCAGGTAATTATTAAATAATATGACTTTTAGTGACGTAGTGGAAGCAGTTAAAAAACTATCTAATGAAGAAAAAAATGAGATAAAATCACTCATTGAACATTATTTAATCGAAGATAAAAGAGAAAAAATTTATCATAATTATTTAATTAGTAAAGAAAACCATAAAAAAGGTAAATTATACTTTTCTTCAGACATAGATGAGTTAATGGAGTCTTTAGAAAATTAATGTTAGAAATAAGTTTTGATGAATCCTTTAAACGAGTATATAAAAAAGGATTAAAGGTAATATAAATTTAGAAATAAAATTTAGAAATAAACTAGAAATATTTAAAAATAATCCCTTTGATTCAAGATTAAAAACTCATAAATTATCAGGAAAACTCAAAGATTTATGGAGTTTTAGTATTGAATATGATCAAAGAGTAGTTTTTTATTTCATTGATACAGATAAAATTGTATTTATTGATATAGGAAATCATGATCAAGTTTACTAAAATTTAAAATAATTTAATGTTAACAGGGTTCAAATTTATTGATTTATTTGCAGGAATTGGCGGTTTTCATCAAGCATTAAGTTATTATGGTGCTAAGTGTGTTTTTGCTTCCGAATGGGATAAACATTGTCAGGAAATTTACTTAAAAAACTACGGAATTTTACCTGAAGGAGATATAACTAAAATTCCCGAAAATAAGATTCCTAGTCATGATATTTTATGTGCAGGTTTTCCTTGTCAAGCCTTTAGTATTTCTGGAAAACAATTAGGATTTAATGATACTAGGGGTACTTTATTTTTTGATATAGTCAGAATTGCTAAATATCATCAACCGTCATTACTAATCTTAGAAAATGTGAAAAATTTTGCTAAACATGATGAGGGAAAAACTTTAAAAGTTGTTGAAAATACTTTGCATGAGATTGGTTATGATGTTTTTTATCAAGTCTTGAATGCTTCTAATTTTGGTGTACCTCAAAAGAGAGAAAGAATCTATATTTTAGGTTTTAGAAAAGATTTAAACGTTAAAAAGTTTATTTTTCCTAATAGTTATGGTAAAGCAAAAAGTTTGATAGATTTTTGTTTAGATGATTCAGACACTAAAGATTTTATTATTAATAGAAGTGATATAAAAATTAAGGAAAATTTAGATATAACTAGAGATATTTTAGGTAATTATCCACAAAAACCCATTAGAATTGGTACGATTAATAAAGGTGGGCAAGGTGAAAGAATTTATCATCAATTTGGTCATGCTATCACCTTATCAGCTTATGGTGGAGGTATTGGGGCTAAGACTGGTATTTATTTAATTAATGGTAAAATTAGGAAATTAGCACCGAGAGAATGTGCCAGAATCATGGGTTTTCCTGATAGTTTTATTCTCAGTAATAGTAATAATATTGCTTATAAACAATTCGGGAATAGTGTGGTGGCTAATGTAATACGATCTATTGTTGAAACATTTAAAAAAAATTATGACAATCTTAACATCTGAAAGAAAACAAGAAATTATTAATGAGGTTTTATTACAAAGAAAAAATCATAATCACTTTTTGGAATTGATGAAAAAAAGGCAAATAAAGGTATTAGAAATAGCTCAAAGATGTGCAGATTTTCTTAAATCTAAATATGGAGTAACAAAAGTAGTTTTATTTGGCTCTTCATTAAATTATAAAACCATGAATGATAACTCAGATATTGATTTAGCCGTGTGGAATTTATCAGAAAAAGACTATTTTCAAGCCATAGGTTTTTTATTAGAAATTGCCGAATATTTCACCATTGATTTAGTAGAAATACAATACGCAAAACCTTATATTTTAGAGTCTATTAATGAAGGAATAGAGTTATAATGAATTTGTCGAATAAAATTGATTTAGAGTTGGATAAATTACGCCAATTAGTTGATAAAATAGAGCAATTATTAGAATTAATTAATAGGAATAAAAATATTATTTATCAAGAAGGCTTAGTTAGTGGTTTAGCTTTATATTTAGAAAATTTTTATATGGGAATAGAGCGAATATTATCCTTAATAAGTAAAGAAATAGATGGCTCAATTCCATCAGGACAAAGTTGGCATATACAATTATTGAATAGAATGTTAGTAGATATTCCTTCTGTACGTTGTGCAGTTATTTCTCCAACAACTTACCAACTACTTAATGAATTTAGAGGTTTTCGTCATGTGGTAAGAAATTTATATGCTTATGATTTAAACTGAGAAAGAATAATTGATTTAGGGAGAAAACTTAAAAATTGTTATGATAATTTTCACAAGGATATAAAAACATTTATAGTTCAATAATTTTTATTTTCATGATATTTTTGCTTTAGGAATTTATTTTCCCCATCGCAGATATTTCGATTTTGATAGAAGTTTCTACAATGAGTTAGTTATAAATTCAAGAATAAGTTAAAATTTTGCGGTGGCATCCTTAAAAAGACCATAATTAAATTTTAAGGTATGATAATCTGATTGATCTCCCATATCAAACACTAACCATCCTGTTGTTTCGCCATTTTCTGCAACTTCTCTTGAGGAGATTATACTAACACCTGGTTTTATTGTAAAAAATTGTGATTTTGCGGTACTATTTTTATCATCTGTCAAGAAAAACTTATCTGATGAAACTTGTAAAAAGGGAATTTCATGATTTTTCACCGTTACTTTAACATAAACCGTTGAATTTTCTTGAAACCATTTATTGATTTCTAATTCAACAGGATTTTGAAATATCTCGATAAATGAATCATCTTTTTTAGCGGGTGCGGATTTTTGATGCTCAATTTTAGTTTGATTTGCTATTTGAGGAGGTGTTTTAGCTGTAACTGGTGCTGGGAAAAAGAAAAACCAAATTGCCAGAAATGGTGCTAGACATAATTTTAATAATCCTATTACAATACCCCATAAAAATCCTAATACACCGATTACAAAATTCCACAGAAAGATAAATATACCTAAAATAAATGAGATGATTGATAAGATAAAATTCCAAATACCTCCAATAATACCGCCGATAAAGCTAAACATAAATTTTTCTCTTCATGAAATAATGGTGAATGTATATCTCTTTTAAATATTTGTACTTTGATTGAGATACTTTTTGTCTTGCAATTCTAAAATGTTTAGTAAAATACTTCAATCGGTTAAAAACGGATTTAAACGGGAGTTTTAAAAAAACTTTTAAAAAAAACGGATTATGTAGGATAATAACGGAAAATCACTAATTTTCAAGTTTAAATGATGGTTGTCGTTATGAGTGATAAGGAATTAATTGATTATTTAGATCATTTGTTATTTAATGAGATAGGAAAGCATCTTGATAATTTGCAATTGTCTATTTTAAAAGGTGTTTTGAAGGGACAAAAATATTCAGATATTGCAGAAGAATATTCATGTACAACAGGTCATGCCAGAGATAAAGGTTCTGAGTTATTAAAAATTCTTTCAGAGGCGTTAGGAGAAGATATAAATAAGTCGAATTTTAAAGCAACAATCGAAAGATTAGGCTTTTCAAATGTTCAGTCTCCTATTATAGGAAATAAAGTGAAAGTTAGGAATATTAATCTTTGCTCTAATAATGAAAAAACTGAGAAAAAGGATATAAAAAAGAAAGAAAATCAGCAAAATAATTTAGACTTAAAAATAAAGATAAAAACTATTAAAAAATTAAAAGAATTAGGGTTAACAAATCAGCAAATTGCGGAGGCTTTAGACTTATCAATAGAAGAGATAGAAAACGGAATAATTGGATAAAATATAGTAAAAAAATAAAGATTTATTAAGATAAAAAATTAACTTATTAAAGAGTTTTTATTACAAAGAAAAAGAATAATTTAAGTGAAGATAGAATAAATTATCACGAAAATATACTTAATATTAAAAATAAATTGATAGCTTTCCTAATGACAGGAATTTTATCAACTTATTAGAGAAAAATTAGTTTTTCATGGTGATTAAGTTTTATTTTGTTTTCCAACTACCATGTAATCCGTAGGGGATATGATGACGTAAATGTAATATTGCTACGGGGTGAGAAATATCTTTACCATCAAAAATAACTAAATCTGAGCGATGATGACTAGAATCATAGATTAAATCTAATATCCAAGCGTCATCTTCTGATTGTGGATTATTTTTAGGTATAAATACGGGCTCACCAGCAAAGCCTTTCGGAGCAAAAGAATATAATTGTTGTTCATTAGTGACTAAATCTAGTTTCAGTAATGCTTGTAAAGGTGCATTTTGGTTAGCACTATCAGTAGCACCAATAAAAACATAGCGATATTCACGTCCCACATTTTCAGGATTAACATAAGGGAATTCGACGCAACGGGGATTAATTAATTCTTTCGACACTTGTTTTGTGGTTAGATTAATTTTAAAGCGCCATAGTTGCCCCGGTGCTAATTTCTCGAAATCAACTTCTTTATAATTGGCATCAGATTGAATTTGCGTTAACTCTGCGTAACAAATGGAATCTACCACAATTTCGTTATTATTGACTTCAAAAGCATTGCTATGATGAAAAATAAATCCAGCTTCTGTTTCTAAAGTAATAACATCTTGATGAGGTGCGTTACGAGGAATTAAAATAATTTTTGTGGGTTGATTACTTTGAAAATTGACGCATTCTCCAGCGCCTCGAAAACCGAAAATAAAAGGAAAAGGGTTATAAGTAGTAGGATTTTGAAAAAAGATGCAATAGTTAGGAGTAATCACAAAATCGTGAATAAAAGAAAATCCGGGGGTAATATGACTATATTGAGCTAAAATTTTCCCTAATTCATTAAATTCATATACTGTAATAGTACTAGAAAGTCCGGGTTTTACGCCGAAATTAACTAAAGACGGTTTACCATCATTATAAGGTGAATGAGGATCTATTCTAGGATGGGCGGAAAAAACATCCCCACTTCCTAAAATACCGTCTAAATCATCTAAACCGATAGTCTCTAAATTTTCGGGATTTAAACGATAAGGGTGCGCGGCTTCCCATAAAGCTAATAATTTATTTCCCCAATAGATAACATTAGTATTAGCAATATTTTTTACTCGAATATCAAATAAGTTAGCTAACCACCCTGAT
This sequence comes from Geminocystis sp., assembly GCF_041753295.1. Lineage (NCBI taxonomy): Bacteria > Bacillati > Cyanobacteriota > Cyanophyceae > Chroococcales > Geminocystaceae > Geminocystis > Geminocystis sp. Next base: position 12,539 of record NZ_JBGSUU010000074.1, on the reverse strand, counting down.
GGTTTTTGACTGCCAAATACACCACGATAAAGCATTTTACCTGCTTTTTGTTCTTCTAAATATTCTTTTGTTTTGACAAAACTATTGCGAAAAAAACAGCGTCCATTTTCAAAGGTAAAAGCGCAAATCATACCATCGCCATCAAAAGGATGTTGTAAAGGAGTACCATGAACATCTAATAAACCAGGTCCGTTACGATATAGTGTACCAGATAAGTCCAATGGTATTTCTCCTTCAATGTCATCAATCCCATATTCAAACTCTTGGGGTTGAGACTCATAACCTTGTTGCCAATCTTTTAAAGAGTAAGATTTTGAGGTTGTTTCTAACTGTTGCATGGTATTTTTGTAAAATAACTTAATAATTATTAATATTTCTTTACTAATTATAAGTTACCTAACCATAAATCATTTATAATTCATGATCAAAAATCTTATCCACAAAAAAAAGTTTTATTAAAAAGTGTTTGATGGAATAGGGATATAGAAGAAATACTTATGAATTTAACTCTCAAATTCTAATAGTTAGTAGAGAAAAATTGCTCCTGTGGGTTGTAAATTAAAGGTACGATTTCCTAAACTAACATTTTCTATCTGTTTAACTGTTAATTCTACCGTGTTGTCTGAGGTTACTTCTACAAAATATTTTAAACTAATTCTGGAACTATTGGGAATCTTAGAATCAGGATAGATAACGATATAAGTAGGAGGTTGAATATTTTTAAGGATACTTTTTCCATCTACTTCTATTACTGTAGGCTCTAAACTAGCATCAGTCAAGGCATAGTTTAAAGCAAATCCAGTTTCATTGATAATGTTGATACTAATAGGTTTGTTTATATCTACCCTAGCCACAGGTTGCCAAAATCCGGGTTGAAAAGTTTCCGCTGGTGGATCTTGGGTTTGTGCCATAACTGGTATCATAGCTAGGTTAGCGCCAATTAAAACTAAAGAAGAAAATACGATAGATTTAAACATGATTTAATTAATTTTTAATCAGGATAAGATAGTATCAAGAGTTTTTGGGGTTTAAAGCCCATATTTCTAGCACAAGTTTATATTCTCTTATTTTACACTTTTCTTATTAAAGTATTAAATGACAAACAATACTCAAGCAAACAAAAATTAAGAATGATTATGCTCAATTTTAAACTTAGATATTAAGGATATTTTGACTTATAATTATTTTAAGAACTACATTGGATTAAATTTCATGGATGCTGAGAAATTAAAAAAGTTAGAAGAAAAACTTTACAATGAAACTCCTTTAATTGGCGATCGCATAAGACAACAAGGAGCGAAAGAATTAATCCAAGAAAGAAGTGTACAAACCATAACAATACTAACTAAATCCTTAATCTTTAGCAAGGATAAAAATCTGCGAAACTTAATTTTAAGTACATTACGCAACATAAAAATGTCAGAGAAAGAGTTAATAGATGTAGTTTGTTTAGTCTGGGCGCAAAATAGAGATGCAGAATTAAGTAAATTGTTAAAACTAAAAGGTTGGGTAGCTTCTTCTCCCCTAGAATTAAGACTTTTAACGGCGGTTAATTTAGGTTGGCAAGGAATTATTGAAGAACAAAGTAATGGTATTGTGTCATTATTACTATCATTACTTCATGACGAAGATACCTTTATTCAACAAACAGCGAAAGAATGGTTAATGTCTTTGAAGACTTCCCAATTACAAGAGGAAGTTTGTCGTTTAGCCAGTGAAGAAAATAATCAAGATGCCTTAGAAGTAGCTACTGTTTGCGGTTATACTCCTAGTGAACCATCTCAAGCTGCACTATTTTGCTATTTTACTCAACAATGGGATAAATATCAAGAAGTAGATCCTCATTACAAATTCTTAGAGGAGATATATTATAACGCATCAGAAGAATTAAAAAATCGTCTTGATAATCACGGAAAAGTTTATAAACGTTTAGAGTGGTTATGGATGCTTTTAGGGGGGAAAGAAGGCAGAAGAATCTCCATAATTAATTTATCTCAATGGGAAACTATTATTGATGTTTTAGCTAATGGTAAACATGGGGAAACTATTTGGTTATTAGTGAAGTTTATACCCATAATTTTTGCGAAAACCATTGTTAAAAGATTAGAGAATATTCGTTTTGATAATCCAGAAGACAAAAGCAAATTTAATGAATATAGTAAAATCCTTAAAAGTATTAAAACAAAAACTCCACCTCAAGGTAAATTAATTCGTTGTATTCATACTCTTACAGGACATACTCAAAGTATCAAAGCCATTGTGGTAACTCCTGATGGTAAAACTTTAATTAGCGTAGGAGACGATATTATTCGCCTTTGGGATATAAATGAAGGAAAATTAATTCATGGGCTAAAAGGACATTTGAAAGGAGTTACAAGCATTTGTTTAAGTAAAGACGGGAAAATTTTAGCTAGTGGTAGTCGTGATAAAACTATTTCTATATGGCGTTTACCTGATGGAAATTTAATCAGTAATTTATCAGCAAATGTGGCTTCAGTGTGGTCATTAGCTATGACAGGAGATGGTAAAATGATCGCTAGTGGTAGTTATCAAGAAGTTCGTTTATGGCAATATCCCCCCGGAAAATTATACAAAAATTTGCGTGGACATCAACGGGAAGTGGAGAAAGTAATTATCAGTGATGATGATACTCTTTTAATATCTGCTGGAGGGAAAAAAGATAATAGTATCAGAGTTTATTCTTTACCTATTGGAGATCATAAATATACTTTAACAGGTCATGACGATGGTATTTGGGATTTAGCCATAAGTCCTGATAATCAAATTTTGGCTAGTGCTAGTCAAGATCATACCATAAAATTATGGTCATTATCTAAAGTTACAGAAATCGCTACACTAAAAGATCATCAAGGGAAAATTTGGTGTTTAGCTATCACTCCTGACGGAAAAACTTTAGTTAGTGGTAGTGAAGATAATACCGTAAAATTATGGAAATTATCCACGGGAGAATTACAAAAAACTTTAATCGGTCATGAAGATGCAATATTCTGCTTAACTATTAGTCATGATGGGCTTTTGTTAGCTACTGGAAGTAAAGATAACACTATTAAGTTATGGAATCTTAATACGGGAGAAAATGTCGCAGTTTTGACAGGACATCAAGATAGTATTACTGCACTACATATAACTTCTGACGGTGAAACTTTAATTAGTGGAAGTGGCGATCGCACATTAAAAATATGGCGTTGGGATTTATCTCGTCTTTGCAATATTCCTATTTCAATGATAAATAAAGAGGATCAAAAATGGATCAAAAATGCTCTCAATAGCGAGAATATAAGTATTGAAGAGCGTAATTGGTTAATGTTGTTAGAAAAAGTCATTTTAATGAAAAACGAAGATATAAAAGCTAATTTTTCCTAACTAATTTTAGCCACTTTTCAAAACCATCACCCCAGACAGGCAAAGAATATTTTTGTTGTGCATATTCTCGACAATCTTGACGATTAATTTCGGAAATACGACTAATGGCAGAAACTAATCCCTCGATACTATCAGGAGTAACTAAAAAACCTGTTTTTTCATGGATAATGATTTCAGAAGGACCACCTCTAGCATAACTAATCACAGGGACACCACAGGCTAAGGCTTCGATAGCAACATTTCCAAAGGCTTCTATCCAACGAGGAGTCATTAATAAGGCTTGACAGTAACCTAATTCTTTTTGTAAATCAATAGTAGAAAGAAAACCTTTATATTCTATAGGTGCATTAGGATGTTGTTGAAGAATATTTTGCCAGTAATCTTCGTCTTGAATTTTGCCAAAAATTAGTAACGGAATTTGAGATATTTGTGAGGCTTTAACGGCATCTTCTAAGGCTTTTTCTGGTGCAATTCTACCTAACCATGCCAATTTTTTCTCTGGTTTTTCTCTAAATTCATATAATGATAAATCAATACCACTCCCTAAATGTTGACAAATATCTGAAAAAGGGAAAGTTTGTGCTTGAGAAGGAGTATAAACGCCAAAATTGTGGGGATATTTTTTAGCAGTTTCGGTCATAATTTGATCTAAACTATCGGATAATGATCCCATACTAATAAAATGAGCGATAGGAGTATCAAAAAATGAAGTAAGGTAAAAAGGTAGCCAATCAAAAGCAAAGTTTATTAATACATCATAATCAGATTGTATTTTTCGAGCATATTCCCACATATTAGCTAAGACAGAATTTTCTGGCATAACCGTAGGAATATCACGACTTTGAGTTTGAGCAGGAATATGTAAATTACCTTCTATTTCTATTATATCCGCATTATCAAAAAATGAACCTTTGGGTGCAATTACTTTTACAAGATGGTTACGTTTTTGCATCTCGTGAATAAGATTATATATTGTTAATTCTACGCCGCCGCCGATACCTGAACTTAATGCACCTACAGAAGTAGATAAAATTAATATTTTCATTTGTTATTCTTGGGAATATATATTAATAAATAAGGTTAATTATACTATAATAATAGTCTTTAACTTTTGAAAAAAAAACTATAAAATAAAGAAAATTAACAATAACTTTAGCATTTTTAATTAATATTTTACCTTTAAATAATGATTTAAAATCTATTTCATAAATCTCCCATTAGGCTTTGCTAAAAAAGTATGAGTGATGAAGTTAGAAGATAGAAGACAGGAGACAGGAGAAATCAAGATTTTGATGCTATTATATATACAATGATTATAGTCGTATTTAATAAAGATAAGGTAAAAAGTGTTCACTTGAGAAATAAAAATCCTCAAAACTTCGCACTTTTTTGTTAATGTAGTGTTTCTAAACAGTTAATTTTAATATTCTTCTGATTTCCATGCACAAACTATAATTAGGTATTAATTTTATGGTTTAAATTTAGCTGTTTTAAATATTTAATTTTTTCCCATGTTTCAGGAGATATTTTTTCAAGATGTTTTAACACTAAATTCATTCTTCCTTGAGATTTTAATTTATCTTCATGACGATGTAAAAAATCCCAATATAAATAATTAAAAGGACAAGCATTTTCTGTACTTTTTTCTTTATAATTATACTGACAATTAGTGCAATAATCACTCATTTTATGAATATAATTAGCAGAAGAAGCATAGGGTTTAGAAGCTAAAATACCTCCATCGGCAAATTGCCCCATGCCTAATACATTAGTTTGCATTACCCAATCATAAGCATCAATATAAACACTATGAAACCAGTCTTCTAAGGCTTGAGGAGAAATTCCTGCAATTAAACCATAATTACTTAATATCATTAATCTTTGAATATGATGGGCATAACCAGTATTTTCCGTTTGTTTTAAGACTTGATTTAAGCAATTCATTTTTGTTTTACTACTATCCCAAAAAAAGTCAGGCAAAGGTTGTTGATGGTTAAAATAATTACCTTGAAAATAGTCTTCTTCTACATAGTGATAAATTCCATACATATATTCTCTCCATCCTAAAATTTGACGAATAAATCCTTCTACAGAATTTAAAGGTAAATTATCATCAAAATAAGTTTTTTCTACCGCTTTTATTACTTCTAAAGGTTGTAATAATCCAATGTTTAAATAAGGAGAAATTAAACTATGCCACATAAATTCTTGATTAGTTATCATGGCATCTTGATATTTACCAAATTTTTCTAAACAGTTATTAATAAAATTATTTAATACTTTTAACGCATCTTTTCTTGTTACTGCCCAACTAAAGTTATCACTTTTACCATAGGTATTAATATTTAATTTTTTTACTTTTTCTTTAACTTCTAAGGTGATATTATCAGGAGGAAAAAATAATGTTTTCGGAGGAGATAAATTCTTCTTTGGCGGTTGTCTATTTTCTTTATCTAAATTCCATTTTCCTCCTATGGGTTGATTATTTTCAGTTAGTAATATGTGCCATTTTTTACGACTTTCTCGATAAAAATCTTCTAATATTAATCTTTTTCTTGATTTTGCCCATTGTTGAAATTCCTCTGGTTGCCACAAAAAATTATTGTTAGGATAAAATTTTATTTGACAAGGTAAATTCCATGCTTTTATTAACTTTAAAAATGGGCGATCGCATGGTAACATTAGTCTTAATTGAGTGATATTATTTTCTTGTATCCATGCAGTTAAAATGGATAAAAAATCTAAACCAATTTTATAGTCAATATTATAATTTTCAGCTTGTAACTGTTGAGCAAAATGTCTCATAGCTGACCAAATAAAAATTAACTTTTGTTGATGATAACATCTTTGTTGGACAAAATTAAGTGATTCAATAAAAATTATTTTTGCGGACAATTTTTCAGTTAAAATACTATTTAAAGCCGTATTTTCATGACTTAATTGATTCCCTAAAATCCAAATACCGATACTCATAATAATTATTAATTTTTAAAATTGAAATTATGCTTTTGTGGTAGATAATTCAGCATTTAGATTGAAGCCTTAAAGAAGCAATCAAGGCAAATGTGCCACCAGTTAAGCCGATTAATAACCATAAAAGAAAAGAATAACCTTTTATGTCAGCGACAATACCAGCACATAAACCAATAAAACAATGTAATAACATTAAAACAAAAATAAAATTAGCATCAAGATTAATGAAAATTTCAGACATAAAAAAGATTTTTTAAAGGATCTGGTGGTATAATTTAATTTAGAGCTTTTAGCTTTTAATTGTCAACTGTCAACTGTCAACTGTCAAAATCAGAGAATTTGAGTTTTTTGTTAATTTTCGGACAATCAGCTCAAGTTCTTTGTTTTTATCTTATGATTACAAAAAAGATGACTGTGGGCAATGCCCACTGGGGAGAAATAAAAAGCAAAAACTAATTTACTTACCTTTATAAGTTGAAGCTATATATAACTCTTTAAGTTGTTTACTATCAACTTGTGCTGGTGCTTCAGTTAATAAGCAACTGGCTTGTTGAGTTTTTGGAAAAGCAATCACATCTCTAATAGAATTTTCTTTCGCTAATAACATTACCATACGATCTAATCCATAGGCAATACCTCCATGAGGTGGTGTGCCATATTCAAAAGCCTCTAGTAAAAAGCCGAATTTATTTTTAGCTTCTTCTTCTGATAAACCAATAGTAGCAAAAACTTTTTCTTGGATTTCTCTTTGATAAATTCTTAAACTTCCTCCTCCGATTTCGATTCCATTTAACACTAAATCATAAGCCAACGCCCGTGCATTTGCTAAGTCATGTAAGTCGTTAGGATTTGGTGCAGTGAAAGGATGATGTAAGGCTTCAAGACGTTTTTCATCAGCATTCTACTCAAACATGGGAAATTCTGTTACCCAAACCAAGTTAAATTTATCTTCATCAATTAACCCTAATTGTTCACCTATAACTAATCTTAAGCGATCAAGAGATTTATTGACAGTAATTGTGTCTCCTGCACTAAATAATAGTAAATGCCCGGGTTTTGCACCAGTTTTATCTAATAATATCTGTTTTTGCTCAGAAGTTAGGTTATCTTTAATCGCGCCGATGGTGTCAATTTCGCCATTTTCTCTTACTCTAATATAAGCAATACCCTTCGCACCAGCAATAGTTGCCTCGGTGAATAAATCCCCTCCCGGTTTTATCCTCACATTGGAAATTTTATCGTTACCGTCTGGGATGGGTAATACCTTTACTTTTCCACCGCTAGAAATAGCTGAAGCAAATACTTTAAACCCTGAATCTTTCATGATGTCTGATACATCCACTAATTTTAACTCAAAACGGGTATCTGGGCGATCGCTACCATACTGATTCATTGCTTCTGCGTAGGTTAAACGGGGGAAAGGACGGGGTAAATCAATATTTTTGACGTTTTTGAATATATGACAGATTAAAGCCTCGTTAAGCTCAATTATCTCGTTTTCTGACATGAAACTCATTTCCATATCAAGTTGAGTAAATTCAGGTTGTCTATCGGCGCGTAAATCTTCATCTCTGAAACATCGTGCAATCTGATAATAGCGATCAAATCCAGACACCATCAACAATTGCTTAAATAACTGAGGTGATTGAGGTAAAGCATACCATTGCCCTTCATTTACCCTAGAAGGCACAAGATAATCTCTAGCACCTTCGGGAGTAGAACGAGTTAAGATAGGAGTTTCAATCTCCATGAAATTCTGATTATCTTCAAGAAAACGACGCATGGCTTTAACTACTTGATGACGTAACTGTAAATTACGACTCATGCGCTCTCGTCTTAAATCTAAGTAGCGATATTTAAGCCTTAAATCTTCCCTAACGTTTTCATCTTCAATGGTGGAAACTTGGAAGGGTAACTGTTTAGCAACGGCGTTAAGTAAAGTTATTTCTGTGGCATAAATTTCGATTTCCCCACTAGGTAACTTAGAATTAAGGGATTCAGGAGGGCGCTGTGATACTTTACCCGTGATTTTTACTACATATTCATTGCGCAAACTTTCGGCATTTTGGTATGATTCAGGGGTACGAATTGGATCGCTGACTATTTGTACTACACCAGAACGATCACGCAAGTCGATAAAGATAACACCACCATGATCTCTTCTTCGATCAACCCAACCGTAAACAGTTACAATTTTATCTAAATGTTCAAGGCGTAAATCGCCACAATAATTAGTTCTCATAAATAAGTTATTTTTTATACCATTATCAATATACAGTTTTTCGACTCTTCCACAAAGGGATTAGGAGTTAGGAGATAAAAGGAAACGGGGAGTTAGGAGTTAGAAGATAAAAGGAAACTGGGAGTTAGAAGTTAGAAGTTAGAAGTTAGAAGTTAGAAATAATGTTGAATAGTATCTATAAATTCATTATTTAAAACCTAAAACCTGATACCTAATACCTAAAACCTAAAACCTAAAACCTGATACCTAAAACCTAAAACCCAAAACCTAAAACCTAAAACCTTTTATAAAACAGTTTTTACATCAGTAACAGACATATTATTAATACTGGCTTTAGTCATAGAGGCTTTTAAGACAACACTACTACTGACAGATTCATTGGCAATATTAACGATGGGGTTAGATAAAATGCCGAGTATAGAAGTGGCGACGAGTAAAAACACGATAGCAACTTGAATGGGGCGCATTCCGGGCATATTCCAACGAATGGGAGTATATTTTTTCACTACTTCTGACATCTCATGAGGTTCTTTTACTACCATCATTTTTACTACCCGAATATAGTAGTAAATGGAAATGACGCTAGTAACTAAAGCTACTAATACTAAGCCATAAAGTCCTGATTGCCAACCTGCCCAGAAAATGTAAATTTTGCCAAAAAACCCAGCTAAAGGGGGAATACCGCCTAAAGAGAGCAAACATAGGCTTAATCCGAGAGTTAATAGGGGATCTTTTTGATATAATCCTGCATAATCACTAATTTTATCAGTTCCAGTTCTTAAGGCAAAGAGAATGACACAGGCAAATGCCCCTAAATTCATGAATAGGTAAAGAAACAGGTAAAATATCATACTAGAATAACCAGCTTGACTACTAGCCACAAAACCAATCATCACAAAACCTGCTTGACCGATGGAAGAATATGCTAACATCCGTTTCATGCTAGTTTGGGCTAAAGCTACCACGTTACCTAATATCATACTTAGAATTGCTAAGGCAGTAAAGATAAAATGCCATTGTTCGGTTACAGGGGCGAACGCTGTTACTAATAAACGAATAGCGATGGCAAAACCAGCCGCTTTTGAGCCGACAGATAAGAAAGCAACTACAGGAGTAGGTGAACCTTCATATACGTCAGGAGTCCACTGGTGAAAAGGTACAGCAGAAATTTTAAAAGCAATACCAGCGATGACAAAAACTAAAGCAACGGCTAAGCCAAGAGACTCTAAACCTTCTCCTTGTTTTAAAGTAGCGGAAATACTATTAATATCAGTCAACCCTCCTGAAAGTCCATATAGTAAAGATGAACCATAAAGGAAAATGGCTGAACTAGCCGCACCGATTAATAAATATTTCAAAGCCGCTTCATTAGATCGAGGATCTCGCTTCATATAACCTGTTAGTAAATAAGAGGAAATACTAAGCATCTCTAAAGAAACGAAAATCATCACTAATTCCGATGCACCAGACAAAAACATTCCCCCTAAAGTAGCGGTTAACATGATACCGATAAATTCGGCTAGAGAAGTGCCTGTATTTTCAATATAAGCGATAGATAATAAAATAGTGATAGCCGTAGAAAGGGCAATAATGCCTCTAAAGACAATACTAAGATTATCGGTGGTAAAAGAACCTAAAAAAGAGGTAGGATTAGGATTATCCCAACCGTAGAATAAAGCAACAACGGAAGCTAGTAAACCTGCAATGGCAAAATAAGGCAACCATGACTTAGATTTACGCCCAAAAATTAAATCCCCAATTAATACTAATAATAGAGTAACGATGACGATGGCTTCGGGAAGAATAGCCGTTGCATTCAATTGACTACCAATTTGACTAGAAAAATCCATAATTAATCAATGTAATAAGTCTCAATAGTCAATCTTACCTGAAAATATCTGTATTCAATCTAAATATTGAGCTTGTTTAACTTATTTTGATTTTGTACTTCTTTTGAACTAAAGCTATTAGTAAAGATAAGATAGAATAGAGAATAATTAATTATTACAACCCTTCATGATACTGATTGTTGTTGACATTCTCCCGTAACCAAATCAAAGATTATGGAGAAGAATTTTAACTTCACCCCCCAACTTATCAGCTAAACTTTATTTATAGCTTAGTTTTCAAAAACAGTTTTATAACTAAATTTGAAAAAAGAATTTTATAATTAGTATATTCCATCTAAATATTGAACTTATTTAAGGTAAAGGAATATTTATGAACCTAATCAACCAAAAGGGGAAAAAATCCCCAATTATATGTATAAGTTTTTTTTTATTAAACAACGAGAATATCTTGATTAGTTAATGCCAATCCAGTATTTAAAGTAGCGATTTGAACTGCTGCGGTTGCACCGCTACCATCTACATCAAAGAAAAAACCGCCACTACCAGAATTGTAGAAGAAACGTTGAGTAGAAGTAGTTGCCGATGAACCAATTTTAAATCGAGTAGTGGGTAAAATACCAACCACTAAACCACCGCCAAAACCGACACCACGAATGGCAATAGTATCATTAACTACGGAAAAATCTGTAATTCGATCAATTTTTTCTGATGATGAATTAAAACGGAAAGTGTCATTACCAGTACCTCCAGTAAGGCTATCATTACCAGCTCCACCAATAATGGTATCGTTACCACCACCACCAATAATGGTATCATTGCCAACACCACCACTTAATGTGTTTGATCCATTATTACCCGTGATACGGTTATTTAAGGTATTACCAGTACCGTTTCTATTTCCATTACCCGTTAAAGTAAGGTTTTCTTGATTAGCACCTAAAGTATAATTAACGGAACTATTAACTAAATCAACCCCTTGATTAGCACCTTCAGTTACAACATCTAGTATATTATCAACAAAATAAGTATCATTACTACCTCCACCTACAAGGGTATCTCGACCAGTGCCGCCATTTAAGATATTGACTCCTATATTACCCGTGATGCGATTACTTAAATTATTACCCGTACCATTAATACTAGCTCCTCCTGTTAAAGTAAGGTTTTCTTGATTAGCACCTAAAGTATAAGTAACAGAACTATTAACTAAATCAACCCCTTGATTAAAACCTTCCGTTACAACATCCCCTAAGTTATCAACAAAATAGGTATCGTTACCAACTCCACCATTTAAAGAATCTGCTCCTGTACGGCCATTTAAAACATCTGTACCAGCACCTCCCGAAAGAATATTATTAACGTTATTACCATTAATGCTATCGCTTCCTGCCGTACCAATAACGTTGAGGAAGTTAATTATAGTAAAACTGGGATTGCTTAAACCTGCACCATTGACGGTTAAATTATTACTCCCTAAATTTACGTTTATATTAATAGTCGGATCAAGTATCTCAGAAGTATCAATGGTATTTGCTAGTCCGAAAGTACCAATAATTCTTTCAATACTGTTAAGATTGTCTTCTCCTAATCCCCCTCCTTTTATAAGTATTCCCGTAGGTTTAAGAGTGATTGCTTGTCCTAAAGAACTATAATCAGCAGTGTCAGTACCAGTATCTCCATTGATAATATCATTACCAGCACTGCCAATAAAAATATTAGCAATGGGAGTACCATTAAGAACGTTATCTCCAGCATCTCCAGTGAAAACATTAGGCGTTAAATTTAATGTTAGCTGAATATTCCCCCTAGAAGCACCAAAACCATCTACGGCAATTTGATAAGTAGTTCCTGCCACTGCATTAAAAGTTACTAAGCTATCATTACCTTCCCCTGCATCATCATCACTAGCAATAAAAGTTAAAGCATCTACTGAAAAACCTGTATAAATGCCGGCGTTGCTGAATTAAGGTATGATTTTTAGATAAAGGGGTCAAATTATCAAAAATAAAAAAATGATACAATGTCCAGAGTGCGGGTCTAAACATATTCACAAAAATGGAATTAAAAAAGGAAAGCAAAATCATCTTTGT
>NZ_JBGSUU010000073.1:0-9910 GCF_041753295.1 Geminocystis sp. | reverse complement strand
ACAAAGATGATTTTGCTTTCCTTTTTTAATTCCATTTTTGTGAATATGTTTAGACCCGCACTCTGGACATTGTATCATTTTTTTATTTTTGATAATTTGACCCCTTTATCTAAAAATCATACCTTAATTCAGCAACGCCCTATTATCTAATATTCTGACTAGGATTTGTTCTGATTTTGATTTTCTTTTGTACAATAATTAATAAAAGATAAATTATGAATAAATAAATCATTACCAACAATGGAATTAGCATACATCAATCCTCCTTAATTGATATTTTGGGTTATGTTAAATAAAGAAAATAATCAATACTAGATAGTATTAATAATAATATTTTGACGTTGGTTGATAAAGTATATTTCTTTAGCTTGGCTAATCAAATAAAATTCTCTCTAAGATTAAATTTCTCAGATAAAATACATCCTTTTTACTGACAAGTTTTTATAAAGATGCAAAATCTGAATTCACCACAGTAAATATGACTCATATTTGAAAAGATGATTTAACTACCTAGAGTCAAATTCATCGTTAAATATTAATGAGTTAATTTTTATCAGAAAACATAGCAATAACGTAGTAAATTAGATGACATAAGTTTATCAAGACATCTTTTATCTACAATAATTGACTCTCCAAAAAGTACCTGAGAGTTTTTATTACCAATAATAATAAAATAACATAAATTAAGACTTGTATGGAAGATCTAAAAAACTTTTTTCTTGAGGGATAAACCTTTAATTATCAGCATTTTTATGATTACTGCCTTCAAAGCTGACAAAAAAATAACTGATTTACTCTCTCACTAGGCGAAATCATAGCTTAAAATAACAATAAGATATATTAACTTTCGTAAACTATTTTTATAAAAAACTACTTATAAATGACAACTGCAACCTCTCTATTTGCCCCCGTAGAAAATGATTTATCCCTGCTAATTAATAACTTAACCTCCTTAGTAGAAGCACAACACCCCATTTTAGGGGCGGCTGCAGAACATTTGTTCAGTGCTGGGGGGAAAAGAATTCGCCCTGCTATAGTTTTGTTAGTTTCTCGTGCTACAATGAATGGTGAAGATATAACTACTAGACATAGACGTTTAGCAGAAATCACAGAAATGATACATACTGCAAGTCTTGTTCATGATGATGTAGTAGATGATGCACAATTAAGAAGACAAGTGCCTACGGTAAATACTCTTTTCGGTAATCGCATTGCAGTATTGGCAGGAGATTTTTTATTTGCACAATCTTCGTGGTATTTGGCGAATTTGGATAATCTTCAAGTGGTTAAATTATTGTCGGAAGTTATTAGAGATTTTGCAGAAGGTGAAATTCAGCAAGGTTTAGGTTGTTTTGATACTGATGTAAGTTTAGAAAAATATTTACAAAAAAGTTATTTAAAAACTGCTTCTTTAATTGCGAATAGTGGTAAAGCGGCGGCGGTTTTAAGTAATACAGGAGAAGAAATCGCCAATAAAATTTATAGTTATGGGCGTAATCTTGGTTTAGCTTTTCAAATTGTTGATGATATATTCGATTTTACTGCCTCTGAAGAAGTTTTAGGTAAACCTGTTGCCTCTGATTTGGCTAGTGGAATTATTACTGCCCCTGTATTATTTGCGATGACAGAAAAACCTGCTTTGAAAATTTTAATTGAGAGAGAATTTAGTGAAGAAGGAGATTTAGCTCAAGGTTTAGAATTAGTCCATAATAGTAATGGTATCGAAAAATCTAGGGCTTTGGCTTTTCAACATAGTCAATTAGCTTTGCAAGATTTACAATGTCTGCCAAAATCTCCAGCTACAGACTCTCTTAAGGAGTTAACAGATTATGTTTTAAGTCGCATTAAATAGATTTCTCCAAAAATTTTTATCTTTTCGTAGTAAGAGTTTTAACCCTGCTAGAGAAGATAGATGTCTATATCGAAAAAAAAGGAAATAGTAATTTTAAGCCAACATTGGATTGCACGGGTTAAGATTATTAATTCCTCACAATTATACTTCCATAAAAAAAATTTCAGAAATTTTGAAAAATAGTGCATAAATTCATAAAACGACACTGATAAGTAGATAAGGAAACCAAGTTTGAGGAGAATTACCTTAATCTACTTTATGAAAATGCAAAAACGCACTAATCTTGTGACGCAGTTTTCTTCCTTTCTCTATGTGAAAGAGGAATCCTCTTCTCTGATTACCTACTGGAAAATAACCCCAGAATTACAGCGAAATATGGAGTTGTTACTTAAACAACAGATAATTTGTGCTGAAGAAGATAAAATTGCCCAAGAATTTTTACAGTGGTTAAAAAATAATCAAGATCAACTTAAATATAAACATTTAATTGCTTATTTACAAGAATCTTGTTTTTTTGCTAGTAAAAAAGTCTATCAAAGATTGCAAAATTATTGGGATTTATTTACTTGGCTAGATTATTTTCAGTGGGCAAATTTATTAGTTTCTTCTCCTGTACAATTATTGTCTAAATATGATAGTAATTTTAAGTTTAAATTAACTACTTATGCCACCAATAAAATAGAATGCCAATTAATTGATCAAGCCTATAAATATATGGGGTGGGAAAGGGCTTCAGATTGGGGATTATTAAGACAATTAAATGTTTCTAATAGAAGAAAATGTTTAGAAAAAATAGGGGGTTTAAAAGGACATAATTTACAAAAATATTTACTTATTTGGGAATGTTTTAATCTTATTTATCAACCTCGTGTAATGAGTAAAAATAAGCAATTACAATGTCCTTCTTCTTCTCATTATACACAAATTAGTAATGAATATAATTTTCTAATTACTAAACAAGGTAATATTTTTTCTTCTATAAATTCAGATGATTGTGAAGCAATTTTATTAAGTTGTATTGATTTTGCTCGTCAATATTGTAACCCTCGTACAATTATTTCTGATAAATATCTTGATAATTTAAGTGAAGATATTAGCCTAGATTTTCAAGAAGAAAAAGATTATCAGCAGACACAATGGGATTTAGTTAATAATATTTTAACTACGACTTTCTCTCAACTTACTATGGCACAAAAAATTCTATTTTACTTATGGAAAGGTATAGAAATAACTCAAATAGAAATAGTGTTAGTTATGTCTAAAAACTATCCTAATTTTGTTACTCAACAGTATCAATTAGCTAGAGAAATTAAGTTAGTCAGAAAAATATTACTAGAATCTCTCATCGAAAAAATATTAGTTGAGCAAAAAGTTAAGTTAACAAAAGCAAAAATAACTGATTTTAAAACACCTTTAGATAGTTGGTTACAACAACATTGTAAACAGTTTTTATCTACTAAAATATCTCTTATATATGAGTCTTTATCTATGGAAGAAAAAGAAAATATTAAGCAGTATTTAATCAATAAAAATTGGAGTTTTAATACTAAAATTGATAATCAGTTTTGTCTTAAAATTGCTAATCTTTTTCAAGAGAATATTCAATTAGAATTCAATTTAATATTTCCTGAAACTGAGCATATAAAAGTTAGTTTTATTCATTTAATTGAAGAATGGATGACTAACTATACTCATCTTTTAATCAATAATAGTTAATTTTCAAATCATGACTCTTGTAGATAACAAAAAAATTAATATTATGTCTTTAGATTTATTTACAGCTTTTAATTCTGAGCATTTATGGTTAAAATTTTCTCCAGAAGATTTAGCAAAAGCCCAGGAAATTTCTGAAAGTTGTTCTCTTAATGGAGGCAGACATCAAGCTATGTTAAATGCACTTTCTTCCCTCTGTTTATTAAAATGGTTAAAAATAACTTATCAAGAGGTTAATGACATTAAATTAGAGTTAGATAATTATAATTTATCGACTATGTGGGAATTTGTTAATGGCACTCCTATTGTTATTAATAATAACTCTACTCGTTTAATTTTATTACCTCAAGAAAGTGATGATTTAACTGAGTTAAATATTTCTCAAGAATGGGTAGATATTCCTCGTTTTCGTGGAGATTATTTTTTACCTGTACAAATTAACTTAGAAAATGGTTGGTTAAGATTTTGGGGTTTTATTACCTATGAAGATATTAAAAATTCAGGTATTTATAATGATACTTTTTATCAATATATTTTATCTGAATATTTAGTGGAAGGAGATATTAATTTATTATTTATATTTGAAAAATATGCTCTTTCTTCTAAGGCTAAATACCAACCTTTACCAATATTATCAGATTCTGAAAAAAACCATTTATTGTTACAATTAAGACAAGTTAATAGCCTAACAGTACGTCATCATTGTAATTTTATCCAGTGGGCAGCAATATTTGGTGATGATGTTTATCGTCAACATCTTTATCAACAATATCAACCCATTAGTTTAGGCGCATGGCTACATCATAATTTTAATCAAGCCTATACCCAAGGATGGCAACATTTTCGAGATTTGGCACAAAGTCTTGAGTTGATAAATGATTTTCCTTCTCTTCCTCCTAATGGTATTATTATGCGTTCGGGAGAAATTAATCTACAATATATTTATGAGCTTCATGATGAACAACAATTGAAATTCGCCGCACAACGATTAAGTATTCTTTCCCCTGATAGTATATATAAACATCAAGCACTACAGGCTCTTAACTATATCATGAATAAATCCCATGATGATGAGACTCGTTGGAATGCTGCCGAAGGTATCTGGCGTTTAGAGCCTAATAATCCTAATGCCGGGTTATGGTGTGGTAAGCGCATTAATCTCGGTGTTGATGTCAATGGCTTTTCTTTAGCTTTAGTTATCGGTTTATTGCCTAAGTCTGACACTGAAAATAGTATCTTTTTCCGTCTTTATGGTATTAATGATTCTTATACTTTACCCCTTAATCTTAAAGTTAATATTATGGATGAAAATACTCATATCTTTAAACAGTTAGTAGCTCGTGTAGGCGATCGCTTACTACAATATAAATTCTGGGGTAAAAAAGGTGAGTATTTTTGGATACAAATTAACTGCGGTACAACTAATTTAAGTGAGGGTTTTATTATTTAACTAGAAATGATTAATTAATTCTATATTTTGCGAAACATTAGTTAATTGATTAAAAGGGAAGACTGCCTAAAATTCCCTCCATTTTTTTGTAAATTTCCATTAAGCGATCGCCATTAAGATGAACTTCTGTGGTAGGGTAATTTTGGGCTACTTCCATGATACTGAGATTATTGTCTTTTAAAGCAGATGTAACTACAGCGCCTCGTAAAGATTCACGACTAGCTTTTTGAGTAGGAGTGGTAATTACCTGTGCAAAACCATCTAAAATAAATTCACCGAATGGATTATTTAAAATTTTCGATAACATCACGCCATTGACAGGAATTTTTCGACAAAGAGTATTTTTGACATTTTCAGGTTTTTGATTTGCCAACCTCAAAAAATAACTTAAAGCCGAAGAAGTTTCTCCCGTTTCACAAAATACCGTTAAATCTTCTACGGGGATAGATTGGCGCAACATACTATATTTTAAAATAATTTCCTCTGCCGCTATAGCTTTAGGAAAAGGAATCAAGACAAAAGTTAGAAAGATGGAAAGAAACAGACAATAACGAGTTAAAGAAAACATCTACAATAGTTGATAATAATAATTAAATGTACCTGAAAAGACGAAAATCTTATCAAAAAGTTCTTGACAATTAACAATTAAAAATTAACCACAGACAATTAAATTTTATTAATATTAATATCTAAGGTTTTTTCACACTAATTACTAATTTTATGATTTAATTATGAAGAGTCCAAATTCTGCTATTATGCAGTCTATCGAAGAATTAAACTATCGAGTTACCATAGGGGATGTTGCTACAAAATCAGGGTTAGATGTAAAATTTGTGCAACAAGAATTATTAAATATTGCAGCAGAAACTAACGGTAATTTACAAGTAGCAGAAACAGGAGATATAGCTTACTTATTCGCTCCTAATTTTCGGAGTATTTTAAGAAATAAATATTGGCAATTACGTTGGCAAAAATGGTTACAAAAAGCATGGAGAATTATCTTTTATTTAATTAGAATATCCTTTGGAATTTTACTGGTTTCTTCTATTATTTTAATGTTGATAGCCATTGTGATAATTGTATTAGCTATTAATAGTAAAAGTGATGATGATAATAATAACAGTAACTCTGGAAGACAAAGAGGAGGATTTTTTTTTCTACCACGTTTTTGGTTTACCCCTGATATTTTCTGGATATTTACCCCTAATTATCAACAAAGACGTTATCAAAGACAACAAAGTAATTCCTCTGAAAATGAGCTTAATTTTTTAGAATCAATTTATTCTTTTCTTTTTGGTGATGGTAATCCTAACCCTAATTTTGAGGAGAAACGTTGGCAAGGAATAACTACAATAATTGAAAATAATAATGGTGCTATCATAGCAGAACAATTAGCACCTTATTTGGATAATATTGATATTTATAATGAAAGAGACGAAGGTTATATTTTACCTGTTTTAATCCGTTTTAACGGTTATCCTCAAGTATCAGAAAAAGGAGAGATTATTTATTATTTCCCCGAGTTGCAAGTTAAAGCAGAAAAAAGAGAAAAAATAGCCGTTTCTTCTTATTTAAAAGAAAATTTATGGCAATTTAGTTTAGCGACTAGCACTCAAAAAATATGGGCGATCGCTTTAGGTGCTGTTAATATAGTATTAGCTTTAGTATTAGGCTCATTATTAACCCCAGAAATAGCCCAAGAAATAGGAGGTTTGATCTTATTTGTTGACTTTCTTTATCCCTTATTATTAACCTATGGTATCAGTTATTTAACTATTCCATTAATTCGTTATTTTTGGTTACAAAAGCGAAATAATCAAGTAAATAAAAGAAATTATCAAAGGGAAGAAAGAGCAAATCTACTGACATCAAATCAAGAATTAGAGTTAAAAATTAATTATGCTCAAGAATTTGCAAATCAAACAATTATTACTCAAGAAAATTTAGCTTATTCTACGGAAAAAGATTTATTAGATCAAGAATTAGAACAAAGAGATAAAATTGATGAACAATGGAGAAAAAGACTTGATAATTGATTATTTTAAGTACTTATTACTAATTAATAATCCTAACATTTAAACCATTATTCTTTAGAGATTGAGATACTTCTTCGGCTTTTTCTGAAAAACTAAAAACACCTACTTGCAACATTTTTATACCTTGAAAATTAGTGAAAAATGCTTCAGGATATAGGGATTTTACTTGAGATTCTTGATTTTTATTATCAACTTTAACTAAAACTTTATAAATATTATTTGTTTTGGTTGTAAGAGAAGATATTGTAGGTGAAGTAATAGGATTTGAAGGAATTATTTTAGAGTTTTGAGAGTTATTTCCCTGTGGAGTAGAAAAAACTAAAATATCATTTAAACTTCTTCTTTTATTAACAGAATGAATAGTCTCACTATTAGGATTATTATTAATTTCTAGGGGAGTTAAATTAATATTTCTGGGAGTGTTATTAACATTATTACTAGAATTTATGAGTTTTTTTTGCTCTACATTATTAGGAGTTTCATCAAGAGGAGAAAAATTCGTTGATGGCATATTATTGTTACCATTATCTATAGTAAAATTATCATTTTGTTTACTATAAGGTTGTGATAAAGGAGGTATATTTGGTAAAGTCTGATTAGATTTGATTAAATTTCCAGAAACTACAGGGGGAGGATTAGGAGTCGGATTACCATTAACAAATATTTCTCCCATGGTGTAATTTTGATTTTGTGTGGGAAAACTTTGATTCTTATTAGTATTAGAGGGAGAATTTGTTTTGATTGATTGTGATTCCATTGGCATTGTGCCACTACCAGAATCATTATAGGGATCGATCATAATTTCTGTGTTTGCTGATACCATCCCACATTGATTTATTAAGGTAAAAAAACTGACACTAGCAATAAATGAATGTATCAAAAAATTAGGCAATAATTTATAACTTAAACATTGTGTGGATTGGTTAATATTCATAACAATAAAATTTTAAAAATCTTTGGGATAAATAATTATAGTTGATAAAATCAGATTTGTGAATATTTACTAAAAAGCTGTAAAAAAAAACAAATTAATTATTTTAATTTAACCTAAAAAATCAAAAAAAATGCCATTTTGTTCCTAATTTATTTCTTAATTCTTAATTTTTTATGCACTTCGTAAAGCTACAATAGGATCTAGTTTAGCTGCTTGTTGCGCAGGAACTACACCAAAAAATAACCCAATTCCTCCAGATACTCCCACCGCTAAACTGATAGTTGTATAAGAGATATTTGTTGGTAGAGGAGAAACCAAACCAATGATAGTCAAGCCACCTACCCCAATTAATGTCCCAACAACCCCTCCCACTACGGAAATGATAATAGCTTCAATTAAAAATTGTAACAAAATGTTATTTTCTGTAGCTCCGATGGCTTTTCTCAACCCTATTTCTTGAGTTCTTTCACTGACAGAGACTAACATGATATTCATTACCCCTATACCTCCCACTAATAAAGAGATAGCGGCGATCGCACCTAACATCATAGTCAATCCTCCTGTAACAGTGCCAACAATACTGAGAATATCTTTTTGAGTCTCTACCCGAAAATCATCTTCCCCAACAATTTTATGTCTTAAACGGAGTAAATTTTCAATTTGAAATCTAGCGGCGGTTATATCATTGGGATCTTTAGCGGTAACATTAATAATAGTTAATTCTAATCCGTATTGTGAAGTTTTCCCTACAATTTGATTAGCCATAGTCGTTAAGGGAATATATAAAATATCGTCCTGATTTGTCCCTAAAAACGAGCCTTTAGACTCCATAATACCGATTATCTCAAAAGAAACATTTTTGATTCTTAAGCGTTTTCCGATGGGGTTTTGATTGGGGAAAAAATTTTCAGCTATTTCTGAACCTATTACAACTACTTTGTGATTACGTTTTAAATCTGATGAATCTATAAATCTTCCTTTGGCTACTTTAAAACTACGAACCGTTAAAAATTCTGGAGTTGCACCAATAATGGAATTATTATTATTTTTATTACCATAGGTGACAATTAAACGAGAACTAATTTGAGGTGCGACTTCTGTAATACTTGGTACTTGCTCGGCAATGGCTTTGGCATCATCTAAAACTAAGGTTCTCGGAGTTTCAAAAGTAGTACGACGGGATTCTCTATTACCAGGAATAATAAATAATACATTAGCACCTAAAGATTCAAATTGATCTGAAGCTAATTTTTGTGCAGCTTGGCCAATACCTATCATAGAAATTACGGAAGCATTACCAATAATAATTCCTAACATAGTTAAACTACTACGCATTTTATTCGCTAGTAAAGTAGTTATAGCCATTTTGACACTATCAGTAATTTTCATATTTTAGTTTCGGAGAATGAATAATTAACAATTAATAGCACAAATCCCCCATAGGAGTTAACACAAAAAGGTAATAAGCGATAAGATTCATTGAATAGGTAATATTTTTGCTAATTTGCGTATTGACAGCAAAAAGCACCCCCTAAATTAATAGAGAGTGCCTTTTGATATTATTTAGTTTTTTAAACTATAACCTAACCGTTGATTACAGGTGCAGAAACTGGTTGTACACTTGCTAAGTCTAAGGGGAAGTTGTGAGCGTTACGTTCATGCATTACTTCGATACCGATGTTTGCACGGTTTAACACATCTGCCCAAGTTCCAATTACATGACCTTGACTATCTAAGATAGACTGGTTGAAGTTGAAACCGTTCAAGTTGAAGGCCATGGTACTTACACCCATTGCGGTGAACCAAATACCAATTACAGGCCATGCACCTAAGAAGAAGTGTAACGCGCGGCTATTGTTGAAAGAAGCATATTGGAAGATTAGACGACCAAAGTATCCGTGTGCTGCTACGATGTTGTAGGTTTC
>NZ_JBGSUU010000072.1:0-31764 GCF_041753295.1 Geminocystis sp. | reverse complement strand
AAGTTACGAGCGATCGCTCGTCGGCTCTGGTACACAGCACGCCTCTGTGATAATTTAAGAGAGTAATAAAGATACGTGCGCGTAGCGTGCCTTCGGCATCACCTTATCTAAAAATCATACTTTAATTCAGCAACGCCAATTAAATTTATAGAAAAAGGCGGATTTTATTTATTATATATTTATGTTTATTATGAAGAATTAGAACGGGGTTTAAAATTTGTTAAGCAAAATAAAAAATTTATCAAAACATATTTTTTAAAAGATATTAGCCCGAAAGTAAGAAGAACATCAACAAATCAACTTCAAATAAATATCTCTGCTGAACCAATTTATCGTACAAGAGATGAATTTATTGAACTTTTAATGGAAAAAGTGAGAGAAGGTTTAATGAGACAACTTCAAAAAGCAGAAAAAAGATTGAAAGAAATTGAGGAGAAAAAACTATTATTAAAACAACAAAATGCTCTCTCTGAAAAGATTATTTCACAAAAGATACAATAAATTCTTGAATTAATTTAATTTCTTGATTATCTAATTCGTAATAGTCAAATAATAATTTATCAATTTTATTTTTGTAAGTTTCTGTCATATCAGGATATTCGTAAATATGATCAACTAATTGAACTATTTGTTGCTGTAAATTATAATTATTTGGAATAAATATTTGATAAAGATCAGCAATTTTTATCTGTGGTTGTTTTCCCTTGTTATAGCGAATAATTCTGCGTTGTTGAGCAAAAAAAGTATAAATATTGGAGTTAATTAAACCGCATAAATATTTTAAAAAGAAAATACTTTCAGAACTTTTATCCCTAAGACTAAATACATATAAGCTATTATTGCCCGAACTAGGATTAGGATCATATGTCGCTATTAATTCTTTTGCAGATTGGCGAATATAAACTTTAGGATTATCATAAATAATCATTTCACCTAAACCAATTCTTTTTTTATTTTTAATTCCTAAAATAGTCAATTCTTTTTTCAATTTATTATTAATATTATCTTGTACCAATTTATCATAATAAAAATATATGTCATGAATCGGTTTTGAATATTTATATTTAATACTATGAGAACCACGATAATAAGGATAAGTTTTTATATCATCATCATTTTGTAAAATATGGTTTCCTGTAAATCTATTTTCCATATTTAAAAGCATTGCACAAGTACGCAAATTTTTGTGAGGGTAAATATATTTTAAAGTAGGATCTTTTTTATCGTATATTTTATTAATTATTTTAGTTAAATTTGGAGAATTTGGTAGTCTAAATCTAAATTCATCATCGGGAGAATCCCAATCAGATTGAGAGATAAAATTAATAGTATTTATTTCTAAGTTAACTATCTTTATTTTATTAGTTAGACTTGGTTTTTGTTTATTTATTTCTATAATTATTTGTCCACTTGTAACTTTATCGAAAACTTTTAAGTTATAAATAAGACTTTTTATAGTGTAATTCTCGACTAGATATTTTCTACAATGTTGATATGCAGTTTCTAAAAAAGCAATATCAATTATGAAAGATAGTGTACCATTCTCCTGTAAGAAATTAAGACTTTGCTCGATGAAAAGCATTATATAATTTATTTTTCCATTTTTTATATTACTAGGAAATTGTTGATAGTTTTCTAAATAAAATATTCTTTGATTCTCGTTTTTTTTCTGATCTCGTCTTCCATATAATGATATATAGGGAGGATTTCCTATTACATAATCTAATTTCCCATACATGGTAGTAAAAATTTGAGAAAAAGTAGAAAATAAATCTAATTTAATTAACGTAAAATCTAAGCAATAATAATTAAAATTTCCCTCAAATTCATAATCAAATAAAAATTTATATAATCTAGATATATTTTCTTTAGTTTTGTTGATCATATCTTCATCAATATCTACAAAGTAAAGATTTTGTTCAATAAAATTTTGAATAATTGTTTTTTCCGGTACAATTAGATAGGCTTTGAGAATAATTCTAAGTAAAAAAATTCCTTCTCCACAACATGGGTCTAAAATAATTTTATTAAATAAAGTTTGATCATGAGGTAAGGATTCTAATATTGTATCAATAGTAGGAATACAATTAGTGAAAAAAACTCCATTTGTCTTTTTATTTTCATCACCCAAAATACTTAATGATTTTTTTTGTTGATGAACAAAATAACTAAAAATTTCTTCAATATTTACTTTGTTTACTTTTTGATATAACATAAATAATTTACTAAAGTTAATGAAAAATTTTTGTTAATAAAATTCGATCAAGATTTCTCATTAGTAGCACATATTTTTGATGAACGCAACCAAGTCGTTAAAGATATGGTGGCTATGGTAATTGAAAAAGCGAAACGCAATAACCATTGGTATTTATGGACAAGAGCCCAGCGATTACCCTGAATTTGCCCGTTTCTTAGTGGAATTAGCCATTGATTCCATGAGTGTAAATCCTGATTCTTTATTGAAAACGTTGCTTGAGATTATCAAATTAGAAAAAAGGTTAGACGCTAATAAATAGTCTATAGGTTGCACTTTATTTAACTCAACCTACTTTTTATGACTTTTGTTAATTTTTAGAGATGTCTAAAGAAGACCATGCTTGTATCGCTTCAGGAACTATAGGCGAAACTAGATCTATTATGGCTTGAGCATAAGCACCAATTTCACTTTGAGCACCTTCACCCGCTCTTAAATCAATAAAATGTAGCAAAGATTGTAAAGAAGCAGTCCAAACCCATGAAGTATAAACAGAAGGAATCAAAACACCCCTAGCCTGTTCTCTTCCCACTCCCAAGGCTAATAGTTTAGAATATGCCTCGTAACTAGCTTCACATTGTTGTTGATAAATAGCAATAGCTAAGTTATTTTGACTTTCTTCTAAACTACCAGAAGTTGCTTGTTTGTTACTTTTGGCTTGTTGTTTAAAAATTGTGGGAATATAAAATTCATTGCTGTCATCGATAGCTACATAACGGAAACTCTTTTCATTCCATCCTAGTTGTTCATCATTATGATTACTAGCAATAACGTGTTTCCACCACTGACGACAAATATACAACGGAGCTTTTACTTTAAACTTAAAAATAACGCCTCGAAATGGACTGGTATGATTATGAGTTATTAAATATTTAATTAACTTAATATCTTGATCCTGTAACTGTGACGAAGTTTTTTCAAAAGAGGCTCTAGCATCATTAACAATACTTAAATCATTCCCCATAGAATCGATAAGTTCAATTCTACTTTTTCCATCCTTTAAAGGATCTATATAACCCATTATATTTTTCTATTTATTATAAATATGTACCGAAAATAAAAGTGATTTTAAAATTAATAATTAATGGTCAATTATTTTTACAATTATCGATCATCTCCATCTCCTTGCAAAGTATTATTAACTTGTCGATGAAGCAATTTTTGGATATTTTTTTCCATGACTTCTTCAGGATTTAAACCTAATTCATCACATAACCTTGCCCAATACCACATCACATCACCTAATTCTTTAATTAGCTTATCTTTAGCTACATCTAAATCATAATCTTTGCGGATATATTTTTTGACAACACCACTAACTTCTCCAGCTTCAGAAGCTAAACCTAAAGTAAGGTATTCTAAGAAAGTATCTTGAGGATAAATTGCAGTTTTTTTAGTTAATAATTGATATTCTTGAACATTCATAAAAATAGTTAATAATTAGTAATTAGTTATGAGAAATTAGTTTTCTCCTTGTTATTTTTAGCGACGAGGAAAACGACGACGTTGCAAAAATTCAGGAATATCTAAACCTGATGTAACATTATTAGGATCTGAATTGGAGGTATTATCAGTATTTGGGTTATTCACGGGATTAACCAAAGTATCTGGTTTTGGTGTGGTGATAGTTTTTCTCGGTGGATTGATTTTAGCTTCTCCCGAAAAACCCGTAGCAATAACGGTTATTCTCACTTCTCCCTGCATCTTTTCATCAATAACAGCACCGAAGATAATATTAGCATTAGGATCAACGATTTCGTAAATAGTTTCTGCAGCGGTATTTACTTCATGTAAAGTTAAATCACTTCCACCAGTAATATTTAAAACTACCCCTGTCGCTCCTTGAATAGAAGACTCTAATAAAGGGGAAGAAATAGCCGCTACAGCACCTTCTTTAGCACGGGATTTCCCTGAGCCTATACCGATGCCCATAAGTGCAGATCCAGCATCAGCCATGACGGCTCTAACGTCCGCAAAATCAACGTTTACCAGTCCGGGTATAGTAATAATATCAGAAATTCCTTGAACACCTTGTCTGAGGGTATCATCAGCCATACGGAAAGATTCTTGTAAGGGAGTTTCCGCAGGAATTACCGATAATAACTTATTGTTAGGAATAACGATTAAAGTATCAACCTTGCTTTCTAAGGCAGAAATTCCTTCATCAGCTTGAGTAGTACGGCGACGACCTTCAAAAGTAAAAGGACGAGTTACAACTCCGACGGTTAAACACCCCATTTCCTTGGCTATTTCTGCCACAATGGGGGCAGCACCCGTACCTGTACCACCGCCCATTCCTGCTGTAATAAACACTAAATCAGTATTTTCTAAGGCTTTAGCAATTTCATCTCTGGATTCTTCCGCCGCTTTTTGCCCGATGGCTGGATTTCCTCCAGCGCCTAACCCTCTAGTGAGTTTTTGTCCGATTTGTAAGCAATATGTAGCCATGGATTGAGCTAAGGCTTGGGCATCGGTGTTTATTTGCCAAAATTCAACCCCTACCACATTACCTTGTATCATGCGATTGACTGCATTACAACCACCACCACCAACTCCGATTACTTTTATTTGGGCTACGTTACTAGGTATAATTATATTAGAATTCATATTTTGTTCTTGTGACTCGTTTCCTTGTCTAACTTTTTTCCCTTGACGAAGGGGAGGATTATTGCGATTAATAGGTTTATGTGCCGATGGTTCGAGATATTCTGCTAAGTTTAAATCAGATTCATTCATTGTTGGTTAGTTGTGATTTGCCATTAGTTAGGTTGTAAGATACAGGGTAAGAATTTAGAATGAAAAATATCCATAAAGCTAAAATTTAGCTGAGGAATCAGAATTAATAATAATAGTAATTTTAAAGAATAATCAATATATTTTAGGACTGATACTGAGCAAAATTATAACTCAACTGGTAAATCTTTTCATGTAAGTAATTATTGTTATGCACTTTACATAAACTTTATAAACGAAAAAACTTGACTAATTCTGTTAATTTATCCCATGGTGCACCACTAACAAGAATTTCACGACTTTTTTCTATACCTTGAGAGTGATTTCCCATAGGTATTAAACCAGATACTTGTAAAGCGAGGGAAGCGTTTAAAATAACGACTTCAGATTGTGGTTTTGTCCCTTTCCCTTGAAGTACTTTTTTGAGAATGTCGGCATTTTCTTCCACATTACCACCTTTTAAAGACCAAAGAGATGCAGGAGTAAGATTTAACTCTTGAGGATTAAGGGTAGTAACAGTAATATTACCATTGTTTAGGAAAGCCAAATCTGTTATATCTCCTAATCCAGCCTCATCAAGTTTTTCCCTACCATGTAAAACCATAGCTTTTTCTAAGGATAGATATTGTAAAGCCTGAGTCATGGGCTCGATAAACTGACTAGAGTACACTCCAACTACTTGTCCCGTAGGTTGTAAAGGATTGACTAAAGGACCTAATAAATTAAAGATAGTTCTAATATTCAACTCTTTGCGTATTGGTGCAACGAATTTCATGGCAGGATGCCATCCTGGGGCGAATAAAAAAGTAATTCCTACTGCGTTTAATGCCTTTTTATATACACTTTCCTCTGCGTTTAGCTTGATCCCTAAATATTCTAACACATCAGCAGATCCTACTTTACTAGAAGCAGATCGATTACCATGTTTTGCCACTTTTACACCAGCAGCCGCAGCGACAAATGCCACGGCGGTGGAAATATTAAAAGTAGAAGATCCATCACCTCCTGTACCACAAGTATCTATCACAGGATAATCATGAGTGATATTTTCTGGTTTGTGACATTGACTTTGTAATACTTGAGCCATTCCTGCTAATTCTGTAGCACAAACTCCTTTAGCTTGAATAGCCGTAAGAATTGCCCCAGATAACACAGGAGAGATTTCTTCTTTTAACCATCCTTGCATTAATTCTCCTGCTTGTGCTTGAGTTAAGGATTGTTTATCTAAAAGTTGAGTGAGTAAATTTGACCAATTAGTACTCATTAATGTTTATTAAACTATAGTTATGTTGCTTATCCTATCATTGACATTAACTCAAATCAACTATTAAATTGACTTTAGATAAAAAATTTTACTGCACATTTTCTACATAATTATGGCATTAATAATTAATACTTGATAAAGTTATCTAAAAGACTAAAATAGAATTAGTACTTTACTATTGTATTAATAATGGAATGAAAAGCACCACTAACAGCACAACAACAAGATTTTTTAACTCGTTTAACCTTGGGGAAATTGCTTATTTGTGAAGAAAATTATCTACATAGTGAAGTAACTTTTATCAAAAAAGAAATTATCGAAAAAATTAAAGTAGAATCAATTTTAGAATCAGAAGATATTGCGAATAAATATAATTTAACTTATCCTTTAAAAGAAGTTTTAGAAACAATTTTTTATCGTAAATTAGGAGTAGAAGCCTTTTTGTCGAGATTTGGTCATTTAGTGTGGTTAGATAATAATAAATATCATCAAAATTCTGAAACTAATTTGGTAAATAGTCATTTTCTAGTCAAAAAAGCTACTCATATTAAAATTTTAGTTAAAACTTTTCAAGGTAATGTTAATGAAACTAAATTAAATTTAACCCTCTCAGAAATTAAAGCTCATCAAATTATAGTTTGCTTGATTTGCCCTAATAAATTTCAAGTTAATATCAAAGAATATTCGATAATTAATTTAGGTTTTACTACGATAGATTTATTAAATAACAACGATAAAAAGAGTAATATAATCAATATAATTTCTTCTAATTTACTTTATATGGGAGGATTAAGTTATTATATTAACGAAGTTTTGCCTGTTAATTATCCTTTATTACAATTTGCTAAAAATTTTTTCAAAAAAGGTAATTATAAAGAAGCTATTATTTTATATGATAAAGCCTTAAAAGAAAATAAAACTATTCCTAATACTTATTTATTACGAGGAATCTGTAAATATAGATTAGGAGATAAACAAGGTGCATTAAGTGATTTTTCTCAAGTAATTGAATTTAAAAATAATAATGGTTTAGCTTATCATTGGCGAGGATATATATATCAAGATTTAGGTAATTATGAAGAAGCATTAAAAAATTATAATCAAGAAATAGTATTTAATAATTTAAGTTTTTTTGCCTACTATAAAAGAGGTTTAATTTATAGTAAATTGAATAGATTAATTGAGGCATTAGAAGACTATAATATGGCCATAAAAATTAATAATAGTTTTTTTCAAATATTTTATAATCGAGGTGGTATTTATTATCAATTAGAAGATAAACAAAGTGCCATAGAAGACTATAAAAAAGCCTTAGAAGTTAATCCTAATTTGGTAGAGGCTTATTATAATTTAGGGATAATATATCAAGAGTTAGGTAATTATCCAAAGGCAATAAAAAGTTATCAACAAGCTATTCGTCTTAATTCTTTTCATATTAAATCTTATTATAATTTAGCTATTTTACAAGCAAATTTAGGCTTATATCAACAGTCGATAAATAGTTATGAAGAAGTATTAAAAATAAAACCTAATTTTATGGAAGCGATTTCAAATCATCAATCATTATCTTTATTACTCAAACATGAAGGGAATCTAATTATAGAGAAAAAAAATATTCCTTCATCGTCTCAAAAAAATCCAAAAATAATTAATATTAATTCTTCTGTGAATAAAAATACAAATCCTTCTATAAATAAACCATAATTTTTAATAGTTAAAAGGTTTTTGTAATTGAGATTGTAAAGATATTTCTTCACTATAAAAGATTCCTTTAGTTAAATTTTCTTTAATATCACCTAAATTTTTATCTAGGGAAGGAAATATTAACCAACGACTACCATTAGCTAATAATGACAAGGAATTAATATCTTGAGATAACCAAATTACGGGAGTAGTAGGAATTTCTGTGGTTATTGTTACTCCATAATTAATTCTGGCAAGGGTTTCTAACATTACTTGACTACCGTGAATTAAACCTATATCTGCTGTCCATAATTTTACATCTAATTGTTGATGGCTACAATAAAAATACATAGAAGCTGCTGCAATTACGGCTTCTTCAAAATATTTGTCTTCCCACTGACAAGAGTTATCTAAACAAAGAATAATCTCTTCTCCTCCAGTAATAGTTTCTAATTCTCTTACTTGTAAATCTCCGAAACGGGCGCTACTACGCCAATGTATCAACCGAATTGCGTCACCGTAACGATATTGACGTAATGTTTTGGTTACTCCTTCTGTAGAATTTTGATAAACCTTATCACTTTGTCTTTGTCTTGCTTCTTGATTACCAATATTATCTATTAATGGGCAGGTTTGTAAGGGTAAAATTTGAGGGTAAACAATCGCTTTAGCTTCTACGGATTTTTGCCTACTACTATAAAATAATCCAAAAGGTGCAGCAGTTTTTAACTGTATATTTTGCCAAGGATAAATTCCTCTTTTTTTCGTAGGATAATAAGATACTATTTTAATGTCACTTTTTGTGGGGATACATTCAAGATGATTAGTGATTTTCTTAGATAAATTTAAGGGAATTTCGTCGTTAATTTCTATTAAATTCTTAGATTTTTTTGTCAAATTACTTATTATTAATTCAACGGTTAATTCATCTCCAGCGCTAACAGCTTTTATGGGTAATCTTTTTATTTCAATTCCTTTGAGATTTCGTATCGAAACAACAAAATTTACCCCTAATAAAGATAGTAAAATACCACTTAAAACATAAAGCCAACCTGCCATGGTATTACTTGCCGCACCAAAAAAACTTAAAGCAATTCCAATTAATACCCAACCACTATAAGCAGGAATTGCCCAATGATTTTCTAACCATTTAGTTAAGGAAAATGTAGAATTATCATGGGGTAACTTTTGGGTATTCATAAAATTTTTTTTGCTCTTTTACTTCTCATCGTGATAAATTATGTCTTAAAAAAGGTGTCAGGTGTTAGGTTAAATTAAAAGGGTAAATTTATAACAATTACATTTTTAAAATTATCAAACTATTATATATCAAAACTTTTAATGATTATTTACTCCTCAAATATCATAACTACCGTAGAAAAGCTAATTTTTTTAAACTAAAATTAATCTTAGAGAGGAGAAAATTGAATTTATTATTAATTGTCAATTATTTTTAGGATTCAACTTTTACACCACGCCAAAAAGCAACATAATTTTTTATATTTTCAGCTTTATCTTTAGGATTAGGATAATACCAAGCTGCATCTTTATTTTCTTCGCCGTTAACCACAATACTATAATAACTCGCAACACCTTTCCATGAACAAGTTGTGTGAGTATTACTTGGTTTAAAATAATCTTGATTAATGGCATTATGAGGAAAATAGTAATTTCCTTCTACCATTTCACAGTTATCACTTTCGGCGATAATAACGCCATTCCAAATTGCCTTTGCCATAAATTTTTGATCTTATTAAGAGACTTCCAGACTTATAATAACTTATTTAAAACCTGAGTTCGACATAAATTTATTGATTATGAGGAGTTAGAAGTACAAAATTATAATTATGTTAAATTTGTATAGCACAAAAAATTATATTTTGTCAAGTAAAATATCATAAAAATAATTGTTGGTAACAACTCTTAATAAAATACATAATAGATAAGGTAAAGATTTTGTTAAACTGAGATTTAACAGAAACTTAAGACACAAAGCAATATATAACTTTTTTGAGATATTATGGTAACAACAATTCAAAAACCAGAATACGAAGAAATACGTCCGGGTGTCAAAGCCCCTGCAAAAGAAACAATTTTGACTCCTAGATTCTATACCACTGATTTCGACGAGATGGCCAAAATGGACATTAGCGTTAATGAAGAGGAGTTACAAGCTATTTTAGCGGAATTTAAAGTAGATTATAACCGTCATCATTTTGTGCGTAATGCTGATTTTGAACAATCATGGGATCATATTGATGGTGAAACTCGTAAATTATTTGTAGAATTTTTGGAGCGCTCTTGTACTGCTGAATTTTCTGGATTTCTACTGTATAAGGAATTAGGCAGACGTTTAAAACATAAGAGTCCAGTTTTAGCCGAATGTTTTAATCTCATGTCTCGTGATGAAGCGCGTCATGCTGGTTTCCTCAATAAAGCCATGTCTGATTTTAACCTATCCTTAGATTTAGGATTTCTAACCAAAAGTCGTGACTATACTTTCTTTAAACCTAAATTTATCTTTTACGCTACTTATCTTTCTGAAAAAATTGGTTATTGGCGTTATATTACTATTTTCCGTCATTTAGAACAAAATCCTGAAAGTCGTATTTATCCTATCTTCAAGTTTTTTGAAAATTGGTGTCAAGACGAAAATCGTCATGGTGACTTTTTTGATGCGATTATGAAAGCTAAACCTGAATACTTAAATGATTGGAAAGCTAGACTATGGTGTCGTTTTTTCCTCTTATCAGTATTTGCTACTATGTATCTTAATGATTTACAACGTGCTGACTTTTATGCTTCTATTGGTTTAGATGCTAGAAGTTATGATAAACAAGTGATTGAAAAAACTAATCATACCGCAGGAAGAGTTTTTCCTATTGTTATCGATGTTAACAATCCTGCTTTTTATGACAGTTTAGAAATTTGTGTTAGCAACTGTGAAAAACTACGCGCTATTGATGCAAGTAATTCTATCGCACCTGTGAAATTTATTCGTAAATTACCCTTATTTTTATCTAACGCTAGTCAATTTATCCGTTTATACTTTATTAAACCTATTGAAGCAGAAAATTTACAAGGTACTGTACTTTAAGTAATTAATTATCGCAATTAATCTAATTTTTATTCTTTTTTTCTCCCTGATTTTTTTTAGGGAGGATTTTTTTTTCTCATAAATCAGTAGTTTACTTAAATTTTATCTAGGTTTTGTAAAATTCTTGTAAAGATTAAGTATTTTTAATGACTCTAATAATTATGATATAATTAAGGATGGGATAACATTTTTTAAGTATTTTTTACTTAATCATCATCAATATTTATAGTTATTCACCGTTTAATTATCGATAATCAGGAGTTAGTAACGTGATTTCTCTTTCACTACCTGTCAACGTTAGTAATTGGAAAACCGTCAGTTTTGCTTCTACTTTATATCTTTGTCCTATACTTGATTTATTATTAGAAAAAATACCAAAACAACTACATCCAGAAATAAGGTTAGGTTTACAAGAAGCCTTAGTAAATGCCGCTAAACACGGTAATAAACTTGATCCTAGTAAAAGGGTAGTAGTAAAATTTTGTTATTATCGAGGAGAATATTCTTGGTTAGTCTGTGATCAAGGTAACGGATTTGTAAGAGAATGTAATTGCTCTTTGGATGAAATGGATTTGCCTCCAGAAGAGGCTGAAAATGGCAGAGGTTTATGTATGTTACATCAAATTTTTGATCAAGTGTTATGGAATCATCAAGGTACACAAGTCAAACTTTCGAAACAATTTCATAAATTTTCTCAATCCTCTCAACTCATTTCTTAATGAGTTTTTTTGTGGCCATGAGTAGGACAAGGTAGCGGTTTTATACTATTATCTAGCCAACCTTGCGCTTGATTTATTCTCATTAATGCTTCTTCGGGTTGATCATTGAGTAAATATACTAAACTCGATGTTAATTGTTGCAATGCTTGAGATTTACGATTATTTTTTAGTTTATGCCAATCTGAAGAACTAATAGTCATTTTTTCTGCTAATAATTGGGCTAATTCTAAGTTACTCAATTGCGTCTCTACAGATTTTGATTTTATATTTAAACTCATGTTGTTATAATTTTCCTTAAATATCCTGTTTTTATTGTAGAATGTCTGACCACGAAACTAACTCCTCTGCACCTGAATTTAATATTACTGATGCCATCGCCAATTTAGAAGCATCTTTAGAGAAAATAAAACAACGTCATGAACAAATCATAAATGATCAAGCCCGAAAAAGTGCATTAGAAAACCGTCAAGAGGAAATTGAAGATTTACAAAAAAAGAATAACCATCAAGATTCTATCAAAAGTGAATTACATTATATTGAAAAAGAATTAACAGAAATTGAATTACGCCTTGAAAGTGAGTTATTTAAGTGGAGTAGTTTAAATGAACCTTTTTGGCAAATAGTGAGATTTGGAGGTGTTGGCTTTGTTATTGGTTGGATACTCAAAACAATTCATAACTAAATTTTCGCCATTTTTTTTCTTGTGACAGGAAACTCAGGTTAACTATGAATCCTTGGCTCAGGATAAAGATTACTTAATATTTCACTTTCTAAGTGTGCTAATTCTGGTAATCTTTGATCAACAATTTCTCTGTGAAAATATTGCGTTGCTAATAGCCAATAAATTCCGTAATGTCTCGCTTCTGAAGCCATTAAACCTCGATAAAATTTAGCTAAATCAACATCAGGACAATTATCCGCTAATAAACCTAGTCTTTCGTGAGATCTTGCTTCAATTAACGCCGATACTAATAAAGAGTCTAAAAGTCGATGGGGCTCGTGTCGTCTAATTGCATCTTTTAAGGTTGCACCATAGGGAGAAGGTTTTAATGGAGACAGAGGAATATTTTTTTTGGCTAACCATTGGTTTACTTGTTCAAAATGCTCTAATTCTTCCTTGGCGATCGCAGTAAGTTGATAAATTAAAGACTCATGGGAAGGATAACGAAATAGAAGATTAACAGCTACTCCTGCGGCTTTTCGTTCACAATGGGAATGATCTAGTAAGATTAGATCTAAATTATTTAAAGCCTGTTGTAACCAAGAATCATCAGTAGGCTGACAAAGTAGTTTAATTTTTGTAGAAGTTGACACAAATTTGATTTAGCATAAATAGTTATTTTACTCAACATAATAAAATAATTTAGGCTACACTTGTGATAAAGTCTGTAAATTAAAACTGAGCATAATATACAAGAATGAGTAACAAACGATTGGTAATTGGAGATGTTCATGGTCATTATGACGCTTTATCTGGTTTGTTTGAAAATATAGCACCAGATCAAAACGATGAAATTTATTTTCTCGGAGACTTAATTGATCGAGGTCCTCAAAGCTCTCAAGTGGTAGAATTTGTTATGAAGAATAACTATAACTGCATTTTGGGCAATCATGAAATTATGTTACTCGATGCTTTAGGTAAAGGGCAACTTAATCATCAAGCCTTTCAAGGATGGTTACAAAATGGTGGTAACGCAACAGTGATGAGTTATGGCCATAAAATGCCACCATTAGAACATATTGAGTGGATGAAAAATCTACCGTTATATTTTGACTTAGATAATTATTGGTTAGTTCATGCTGGGGTAGATCCGTCTCTTCCTTTACTACAACAATCCGCCGATGAATTTTGTTGGATTCGTAGAGAATTTCATGGTAGCGTTACGCCTTTTTTCCAAAACAAAACTATTATTATTGGTCATACTATCACTTTTACTTTTAACGGTCTTAAACCGGGGCAATTAGCGAAAGGAAATGGCTGGATTGGCATTGATACAGGAGTTTATCATCATGAACAAGGTTGGTTAACGGCTTTAGACTTAAATGATTCTATGGTATATCAAGTGAATAGCTTTGGCAAAAATTTTCGGAAAATGCCTTTAGATAAAGCGGTAAATTCTATTGATACTCGTAAATTATTTGGTCGTCAAAAAGTATTATTTTAAATTAATAATTGCTAATTAATGGTTAATCATTGATAATTGATCAATGTTGACCAGAGTTAAATTATTAAAAACATGGGTGTTGAACTCCGTAGTTACGTTTATTTAGATCGATTACAACCTCAACACGCTTCTTATATTGGTACGGTTGCATTGGGTTTTTTGCCCTTACCCGGTGATTCTTCTTTGTGGATTGAGATTTCTCCGGGCATAGAAATTAATAGAATAACGGATATAGCTTTGAAATCGGCGGCAGTACGACCAGGAGTGCAATTTGTAGAACGTCTTTATGGATTATTAGAAATTCATTCGAGTAATCAAGGAGAAACAAAAATTGCGGGAAAAGCTATTTTAGATGCTTTGGGAGTAAGTAAAAAAGATTGTCTTAAACCTGAAGTTGTTTCTAGTCAAATTATTCGTAATATAGATCCTTTCCAAGCACAAATTATTAATCGTAATCGAAGAGGACAAATGCTACTAGCGAAACAAACTCTTTATGTTTTAGAAGTAAAACCTGCGGCTTATGCGGCATTGGCGGCTAATGAGGCTGAAAAAGCGGCGTTGATAAATATTCTTTCTGTTCAAGCTGTGGGTAGTTTTGGTAGAGTTTATTTAGGTGGAGAGGAAAGGGATATAAAAGCTGGAGCGGATGCTGCTTTAACTGCGATGGCGAATATGGGAGGTAGAGTTAGTTTATCAGAGGTTAATGAGTAAAAAGGATGAATAATCAAGAATATTTGTTAAATTTAATTAAAAATGTCGAAAAATGGAATCAATGGCGCAAATTTAATGATGATGTCAAAATTGATCTTTCGGGAATGAATTTGAGTAATTATGATTTAGAAGGAATAAATTTAAGTAACTGTAATTTAACACAGGTGAACTTTATTGGCAGTAACTTGAGATTTGCTAATTTAAACCATGGGAATTTAACTAAGGCTAATTTAATCGGTGTCAACTTGAGATTAGCTTCTTTAAGAAAAGCAATATTGATTAATACTGAGTTACATCGAGGAAATTTGAGTGAAGCAGACTTAAAACAAGTAATGATTAGTGAATCAGATTTAAGTAACACTACTTTATATGAAACGGAATTAGGAGAAGCGAAAATATATAAAAGTAATTTTAAAAATGCAGGGTTAATTAATACTCATCTGATTAAAGCTGACATAATATTAAGTAATTTTGAGGGTGCAATATTTCAAAATAGTGATTTTCGTTGGGCAAATTTAATTAAAACAGAAATTTCCCTTTCTCCTTGTATTCCAAATTTTTAACGAGGTAATTTTAATTACTTAATTGTCCAAAAAGGAAAACTCTGACTAGGGTTAATAATAACGCCAGTTACACCATTTTTAGCAAAAGCATAATCTTTATTTTGCCATAAAGGAATATAAGGCACTTCTTCTGCCATAATTGTTTGGATGTCTGCAAAGGCTGTTTTACGAATATCCATAGCTGATTCTTTGCGTTGTTTGTCGATTAACTCATTAACTTTAGCATTATAAAAGAAAGAGCCTTGAGTTTGCGCACCTCCTTCTAAACATCCTTCTGTTTCACTACCTTTAACGCATTGTAAGAAGGGTTGTATATAATTATCAGCGTCGAGAAAGTCAGGATACCAGTCTCCTAAAAAACTCGGATAAATTCCTTTACCTAAGTTACTAAAAGCTGTGGCACTTTCTACCCCATTAGGAATAAATTGGATTATACCTTCTAATTGTTGATCTGCGATGGCTTTCAAAGTACTTGCTACACCGCTACGGGTTTTGGAAGAGGAGGGATACCAAATTTCAATAATCGCTGGATTTTCAGCACTAAAACCAGCTTTAACTAATAATTCTTTGGCTAAGGCAATATTACCGTCTTGATATTTGGTTTGAAAAATAGGTTGTGAAACCTCAAAAACGTTAGGAATTAGACTATATAACGGTTCTGCTTGTCCTTGTAATACTCTTTCTACAATTAATTTACGATCCATTAACGCTGCGATCGCCTGTCGTACTTCAGGTTTATCTAAAGGCTTTTGATTACGATTTAACACCATGTAACTCACCGCAGTACCTGCTCCTTGTACTCCTTGAAATTTACCTTCTGTGGCATCTTTGAGTAAAGTAGTAATTTGTTCAGTAGCAAAAGTTTGATAAGCGACAGAAATAGCACCAGTTAAAAAACTATTATAAAGATTAGCAGAATTACCAGCATAAATTTGTAAGTCAATGCCTTGATTAACAGGTTTTTGCCCCCAATAATCCGCAAATACATCTAATGTCACCGAATCACTATTAAAAGCAGTCAACTTGTAAGGACCTGTAGCGATTAATTCATTAGGCTTAAATTCTCCTTCCCCGATAGTATAACCTTGAGGAGAAACGGCACAAACTCCCGGAAAAGCAAGTAAAGCAGGAAAAGCCGCAAAAGGTTTATTGAGAGTGATAGTTAATTCATATTCTCCCGTTGCTTTAATTTCCTTTACCGCATCACTTAACAAAAAAGAAGGCTTACCACCATTTTTGATAAATCTATCTAAAGAAAACTTCATAGCTTCGGCGTTAAAAGTTGTGCCATCATGAAATTTAACCCCTTCTCTAACGGGTATTTTATAAGTTAAACCACCATCACTAACGGTAGGCATAGCAGTCGCTAATAAAGGGATTAATTCCGTTGTGCCTAGTTTATAAGTGTAAAGACTTTCACCGATATTATAAATCAAGTTTAAACCAGCTAATTCATAACTATCTGCTGGATCTAATGTTCTAGCTTTCAATGTAGTGCCGATGGTAATTCTACCATTATTCTCTGTGGAAGGGGGAATATTTTGTTGTCCATTATTAGCATTACAAGCCATAATTAAACCTAAACAGGCAAAAGAAAGGGCGATATATTTGAGTATTTTCGTTATTTTTCTCATGTTTTATTACAAGTAACATTATATTTTCAGCAAACTTGTTAAATTTTGACACAAATGAGCTAGTTAATAACGTCTGTTTTTTTTATACTTGATAATGATTAGAATAAAATAAGTAAAAAATACTCTTTTGATAATAATAAAAAATATTTAGATAACAAACTTATTGAGTCTGTTTCTGATCATTAATTTTGTCTCAGCACTATTTTTAACTACAATTTTAGTGAATAATTTAGTTTAATCTAATATTCCTGTTTTACTTTCTCTGAAAGTCTAATTTATAATTCAGGGGTAAAAATCTGTAAAAAATATTTACGAATCCAATTCAAAGGGTTTTTTATATCTTCTTGTTTAAATAAGCCCATTTGTTGTAATTGTTTTTGGCAAAGTTTAATAATATTTTGACGATGACTAAATTCTTGAATAATTTGTTCTGAGAGAAAAGGATATTGTTGAAGAAGATGATAAAATTCCTCTTCATTAATTAATAATAATCTTGTTTTTTTTGTAGCTTTCATTGTTGTGGGATAAGGAATTTTTAATAGTAATGGTAATTCTCCGAAATATTGCCCTTCGGTAAATATAAATAAGGAATTTTTCGTAGTATTTGTTTCTAAAATTGCATGGATTTCTCCTTCTAAAACTAAAGCAAATTTTTTGCTATATTCTCCTTGGTTAATGAAGATTTCTTCAGAAGCTAAATAACGTTGACTACTTATTTCTATTAAACTGATTAATTGTAAATCATTAAAACTCTCGAAAAGA
Source organism: Geminocystis sp. (assembly GCF_041753295.1). NCBI lineage: Bacteria > Bacillati > Cyanobacteriota > Cyanophyceae > Chroococcales > Geminocystaceae > Geminocystis > Geminocystis sp. The sequence goes on along the minus strand of NZ_JBGSUU010000072.1, from coordinate 14,179 downwards.
CTAAATTGTAATAATAATTCTCTGATAGATTTATCAGGTTTTAGTACCTCTTGAAATGTAGATTTAATTTTGTCATGATGCTTTGTGTTATGTAACCAAACATCTCTTTGAGGGAAGGGAATTTTAATATTATTTTCTCTTAAATTATATTCTATAACGTACAATAAAGAACTTTTTATAAAAGGAGTAAGGTTAATTTTTTCTACCCAAATCCACACAGCAAAATTTAAAGAATTATCACCAAAACCAAGAAATATTACTTTAGGAGAAGGGTTATGTAAAATTTCTTTTACTGTCAAAGCTGATTGTAATAAAACATCGGTAACGAGTAACAAATCACTACCATAAGCTACTCCTATTTCTACTTCTATTCTGCCTTGACAATTATCATAATTCCAGTTTATAACGGTACTGTTAGTTAATTCAGTATTAGGGACAATTAATTCTGAACCTTGTATAGTTTTAATAACAGTACAACGGATAGATATTTCTCGGATATAGCCGAGTTTTCCTTCAAATTCGATTAAATCTCCTATCTTTAATTTTCCTTCTCCTAATAAGGTAACGCCACTAATTAAGTTACGAGTTAAATCTTGAAAACCGAAACCAATTCCTACCCCTAAACCACCAATTATAACGACTAAAGAGGTTAAGTTAATACCCATGGCTTGAATAACTATAATATAACCAAAACCAGCAATACTAAGACCGATAAAAGTTGAAATAACTTCTCGATTGCTGTCGCTAATTTTTAAGGTTAAAAGAATGTTATTTTTTAAGATTTTTTTAGTAATTCTGGCAAAAATACTTACTATTATTAATAATCCTAAAATCTGTAAAATCCAGCCTAAAGAAATACTTTTCCCTCCTAGATAAAATAGGGAATTTGTAAATATATTACTTAACCATTGAGTCATCAGTTTTTATGTTATATTTATCGGGCAAAAGGTAATAGAAAATAAATTTATTTTATGGTAAAAAGGGATAATCGGTATATCCTTCTTCTGCGTTATGAATACCTTGACCATAAATTGTTTTACTGTTAGGCTGGTTTAGGGGTGCATCAATTTCTAAACGTTTTACTAAATCTGGATTTGCAATAAAGGGTTTACCAAAAGACACTAAATTGGCTTTTCCTGCCGCAATTACTTCATTAGTTTTAGCTTTATCATGACCACCATTGGTAATAATTGTACCTTAATTTGATTTACTCTTTCATAAATTATTGACGGAGAATTAACAATAATATTATGTGACATTTCAATATTTCTATTAAGCTAAAACCCATTTAATTTGTATCTTTTAATTTTAGCAAAAATAGATAAAATCGTTAATTAAATTGGAAGTTATTAATTTAATATTCCAACTCAAAATTAGCGACGATAATCGCCGTAAAAGCAAAGGCAAAAACCAAAGCCATAGGATTGTGAAGGAGATAAGTAAAAGCAATAGCGATAATAGTTACCGTAACAGCTATTAATGACCAAATTTTCTCATCTTCAGATAACCCTTTTTCTGCTTTGATTTGAATTAAAGTTTCTTTTGGTATCGGTAAAGGCATTACTGCATGAGGAGGAAATGCCCAATAGTGACGACTTTCGAGAAATAAGTCTGTCCAACCATTATCTTGACACCATTCTTTAATCCAATTATCTGAAAAATGTTTCATTAATCTTTGTGAGGTTTTATTTCTTCTTTTCTCAGACTATCAAATGTTTCTCTGACAAGATGATTTTGTTAATCAAATTTAACATTCAAGTAAACATAAGTAAAAATGCTTATTTAGGATTTGTGCAGAGAATCAAAACACTATAAAAATCCACTGTTTAAAAACACTATATCATCAAAAAAGTTTACAACTCTAGCAAATTTGAGTCAAAAATTCAACATTTTTAATTTATTATCAAAATAATATACATTCATAGTTTTTTATAATTATATTTATTATTAAAATTGTGAAAAGTAAACAAACAATTAATTTTAGATACCTACTTAGTGTATATTAAAGAATTAGTGCTATTTAAGAATCGAATAAAATGTCCATTCGTCAACAACCGAGAAGAACTGCTAGAATACTGTCGTTACTAACTTTAAGCCAATTTAGGGCGAAATCAGAACAACTTGAAGATATAGAAATAAATGATCTTATTTTAGGTGCAATTCGTACTTTAACGGTAGAAATTGAAAGTACTATTGAAACAGCATCCGATGAATTAAATCGTAGTAATGATAAACTTTTTAAAAGTGATACTCGTGCTACGGATTTAGGAAGTGCCAAAACCATGCTTAAAGATGCTATTACCCTGACTCAAAAAGCCATTAATCGTCTGGGTAGCGTTATTGAAATTCCCGAATTTGTCCAGTTATCTCGTCATCACGAAGTAAGAGAATATGCAGTAGAATTAATTGGTACAGTTGATCGTCGTCGCATTGAAATTGAAGCCATTTTAAATGAAGTCATGGTAGATTGGACTTTAAATCGTTTAACCCAAATAGATGCAAATATTCTTCGTCTTGCAGTGGCTGAGATGGCTTTTTTAAACGTAGATCATAAAGTAGCGATAAATGAAGCCATTGAGGTTGCAAAAAATTATTCTGATGATGACGGGTTTCGTTTTATCAATGGAGTCTTAAGAAAAGTAAGTGATAAACTTACAAAAATGCTTAGAAATTAAAATTGAGTAAAAGAATCATAAAATTATCGATGAAAACAGGAGGTAGCAGGTTTCAGGTTTAATACCCTTCGCCCTTTACTAAAAATTATCAATAACAATCACATTGGTTTGTCTTTCAGATAAGGCGGTATTGAGGGCATTTTCAGACACTTCGATGAGAACGCTAGGGGGTAAGGCTTGAGTGGGAATACCCGTAGCAATACCACTACTAAAGGTCAGATATTCACTAAAATCAGAGTAATGGTGAGGAATTTGTAATTTTTCTAACTTGCTATTAATAATTTGTGCTACAGTTCTCGCTCCATCTTGATCTGTATTAGGTAAAAGAATGACAAATTGTCCTTTAATAAAACTACCGACTAAATCTCCGGGCCTTTTTATGGTTGACTGAAGGACGTTACTGATTATACTAAGACAACTATCAATCAACTCTGATTCATGATTATTTTGATAAGCCGTAAAGTCATTAATTTGAGTCATTATTAAAGAAATATTTGTACCTGATAAATCACCAAAAGATGATCTTTGACGAGCTCCTCTTAACCATTCTTGCTGTAAAGTTTTTTCAAATACTTCTCGAGAAGGTAAAATACTAATTTGATTTTTTTTATCTCTATTTGCTAATTCTAATTTAGCTTTTTCTAAGGCGAATTTTAACTTTTGATAATGGGGAATTAATTTATGTAATTGATTAGTTTTTTCTTTTAAATCTTCTGTGATAGTTTTTAACTTTATTTGTAAATAAATACGATGCAATATTTCTGTTGTACTAAAAGGATAATTGATATAATCAGATCCTCCAGCATTAAACATCATTTCTGGGGAAAAACTATCTTGGTTTTTATTAATAAAAATAACGGGTATATCTTCTCCCATTTCTAATACTTTAATTTTTCTACAAACTAAATATGTATCTTTATCTTTAAAATTAGCATTTAATAGAATAAGATCAGGAAAATCATTAGAAATTAAATCCAGAAGTTGAGACTCTTGGTTAGTAATTGTTACTTTATAATTAGCTTCTTGAAGTAGTTGTAAAAAAAACTGACTTTGTTCTTCTATATCATCTAAGATAATAATTTTTTTTTTCATAGCTAAGTAAAATAATAAAATAAGTTAATTAGATTATAAATAGTAAAAAAAGGAAGTATATAATATATTTTGAAGATGAAACTAGACATAAAATAATTTTTATCTTGCTTCATTTTCAATATATTAAATCTTCCCTTTATGTGCTAATTTTTTTAATTATACCCTAGAAAATTGTTGACTATTCGTCAATATCCTCCTCATAATCATCCTCTTCATAATCATTGTCATCGCTGACATCATAATCATCATCATAAAGAATAGACTCTTCAGGAGACAAAACTCTGGCTACTTGATCATCAATAATGACATCTTCATTATCTCTGATAGACAAAGTGTTTATCTCATCTTGATCTAAAGGTTCACTATAAGAAATTATATTATTAACGATGGGTTCGGGATCATCCCAGTCAAGATGTTGATCATAGGCATTATAACCCGTACCTGCGGGGATTAAACGACCGATAATAACGTTTTCTTTCAAACCTCGTAACCAGTCTGTTTTACCTTCGATGGCGGCTTCTGTTAATACTCTGGTGGTTTCTTGGAAACTAGCCGCCGAAATAAAGCTATCAGTATTTAAACTAGATTTAGTAATACCCATGAGCATCGGAGTATATTGTATGGGTGCGCCACCAGTAATAGCAACAGTTTCGTTATCTTTGGCAATTTCTCGTAATTCTACTAATTCACCGGGTAAGCGAATAGTATCACCACCATCATCAACCCTCACTTTAGAGGTCATTTGACGTACAATTACTTCAATATGTTTATCAGAAATATCAATACCTTGAGACTGATAAACCCCTTGTACTTGATTAACTAAGAATAATTGAGCTTTTTGTAATGCTGCTAAAGCCGCATCATACATTCCCATATGTTCTTGATAATATCCATAGAATACTTCTAACATTTCATGGGGGCTAGGTAAACCATCGGTTAAAGGTTCGCCTACTTCTACTCGTTGATTATCATTAACGATGATATTCTGATTTTGGTTGAGAGGATACTCTGAAATAGTAGCATCATCTTCAATAATTTTGACATCGATAGCTTCATCTTCTCGATATTCTACTTGACAAATACCCGGTCTGCGAGATAATAAAGCTGGTTCTTTGGGTTTACGAGCTTCAAGTAATTCCTCAATTCTCGGTAAACCTTGAACAATATCCCCAGTTTTTGCCCGTTCAAATACCAGTAACACTAAGTTATCTCCTCGTTGTACTAAATCTCCTTGTTCAATATGGAGAATTGCACCGGGTGATACACGATAAGGACGAGCGTAACGTAAGGTTAACTTTCCTTTCTCTATGTTTGTAATTATACCCGATTCGGGGAAAGAGATTGTTTTATCGACATCTAAATAGTCACTTTGAGTAACATAATTTCCTACTTTTTTCTGTAGTTTTATATCAGCATCAAATTCGATGTCAACATTATCATCTTCTCTGACAACTAAAATACGGCGGATGGCTTCAACACCTTCTCGAATCCCTTGAATAGTGCCATTTTCTAAACAAAGAATTTCCGTTGTACCTACCACTTCACCCGGAGAGATTTCTTGTCCATCGGTAACTAAAACACGAGTGATAATATTCGGCTCGGATTCCATTTCCCGACGTAACATCACGGATTCTAAGACAACGATTTGCAGACGGAAACCATCTTCTTCGATTTCATGGGGTATTAATTCAATATCCGCACTTAAACCTTCAACGGTTTCTAAAACTAATTGAGTCGTAACAAGTTGTACACCTTCAACACTTTTAACTCTTTCACCATCTTTAAAGAAAGTACGCAATACAGGACGTAAATTAATAGCACCTCCAGCACTATTTAAAGACTCTTGGGAAGGAGACTGAGTGGTATTAAAGATTTCATACTGTCTCATGGGTCGTAGTAATAAACCAACCCCTTCGTTAGTATCAACAAATTCCGCTAAAAATTCATCTTCAGTGACACTACCGTCAGTAATAGTCGTACCCGGAGGAATAATCGTTCCATCTTCCACCGTAGCTAAGTAATCAGGATCTAAATCCATGTACAAATGTCCGGGTTTGATGACGATTTCTCGTAAAATATCATTTTTCTGGATTACTTCCACAATACCGCTTGATTGACAGAAAATATCTTTAACTACTTCTGTACCTGCTTCCACATATTGACCATCTTCCACTAATAATAAGGAGATGTCTTTATTAATTTCGTGGCTTTCTTCAGGAATCCAAATTAAAGTACCTTCTTTGATAACTTCATAACCTTGTTTACGGTTGCCTCGTCCTGTTTCAAGTCCTGCATAACGCATGATACCACCAGTATTTGTTCGGAAAGTATCATCAATTAATTCCGCTACAATCTGGTTATTTTGAACTTTCGTACCCGGCACAACTTTTAAAGCAAAGCGATCGCCTTTAGGAGTATGAATAACATATTGTTGTTGACTACCGTTATGTTCAAGGAAAATATCAGCTTGATCTAAAGAAACAGAAGCGGTAATAATTTCAATTTCTCGATTACCTTCAGAGAAACGACAAACACCACCACTTTTAGTTTTTAACTTAGTTTCAGCCAAAACTGAACCAACTTCAATTTTATCGCCATTTTTAACCACTGGTTCAGCCCCCGGTGGTAAGTTATAAACTTGTCCTGAGAGAACCCAAATTAAACCGTTACGAGTTGCCTTAGTTGTGGTATTACTTTGTTTATCGGTTTGACTTTCAGGAGAAACATCAGCAAATTGAACCTCACCAGATAAATCTGAAGAAACATCTTTGGTAACTCTTTCAGTAGATCTGGTTTTTTGAGGCATTACTTCTGCCAATAAATCATCAATTCCGACGGTATCTCCTTCTCTGACAGCTAATAAACTATCTTTAGGAACATTGATTTTTGTATCACCAATAAGAATATTACCTGCAATTTCTACTAATAACTTTTGATCTCCATGACGGGTACGAGTATCACGGACTTTGAGTTTTTTATCAAATTTAACAGTACCAGCTCGTTGAGTGGTAATCCGTTGAGCAACTTCCCCTGTAAATACCCCCCCAGTGTGGAAAGTACGCATGGTTAACTGAGTACCCGGTTCACCGATGGATTGAGCCGCAATAATACCGATAGCTTCACCCATATTCACCCAGTCACCATGAGCCAAAGACCAACCGTAACATTTTTGACAGACAGAACGGGCAGTCTCACAGGTAAGAGGAGATCTTACTTTTACTTGCTCCACCGCTTCACCGATGGCTTTTGCTAACGGTTCATCAATACCTTGATTACGAACACCGATTACTTCCCCCGTAGCAGGATTGATCACATCTTCTGCTAATACACGACCTAAAAGGCGATCGCCCAAAGGAATTAAAGTCCGTTCTCCATCTTTCATGGGTAAAACCGTTACCCCTCTTGTGGTGCCGCAGTCAGTTTCACGAATAATGACATCTTGAGAAACATCCACTAAACGACGGGTTAAATAACCAGAATCGGCAGTACGCAACGCAGTATCAACTAAACCTTTTCTTGCACCGTAGGAGGAAATAATATATTCTGTAACTGTTAAGCCTTCACGAAAATTAGTTTTAATGGGTAAGTCAATGATTTCCCCTTGAGGATCAGCCATCAAACCACGCATACCGACTAACTGACGAACTTGGCTAATGTTCCCCCTTGCCCCAGAAAATGCCATCATATAGACAGAATTAAGAGGATCAGATTGACGGAAATTACGGACAACTTCATCTTTAAGAGATTCTGAAGTATCATTCCATGTATCAATTACTTTTTGGAAACGCTCAACTTCAGTAATTTCACCATTAGCATAACGATTAATAGTATCTTTGATAGTGCTTTCCGCCACTGCCAACATGGCTTTTTTAGCGTCTGGTACTTTTAAATCTTCGATACTGATAGAAACTGCTGCTTGAGTCGCATAACGGAAACCCATGGTTTTTAGTTTGTCACAAACCGATGAACAACGAGCAGAGCCATATTCAGTAAAGGTTTTAGAAATAAGTTTTTTAAGAGCACCTTTATCGATAACGGTGTTATAGAAAGTTTGGTTTTTTTTCTCTGTAGGCATATTCTGTAGATGATAATTAATAATTGATAATAAGTAAAAGTAATGAGGAATGAGGAATGAGGAATGAGTAATTCAGTTTTTGAAGTTATCAGATCAGATGCTTTATAAAATTAACAATCGTTTACTGATAACTAAATTAATTCCTAATTCCTAATTAATTTAATATTCGTCGTCGTCATCTTGACCTAAACTCGCTAAGTTTTCGTAAGTAGGACGTTTAGGGGTACGATTACCTGAATCCATAAGGTTAATTTCTACTTCCTCGTTATCCTCTAATACTTTATGGACAGACACATCCAAACCGAGAGATTGTAATTCTCTTAGAAGTACTTTGAAGGACTCAGGAGTACCGGGGCGAGGGATCGCTCTACCCTTGACAATGGCATTTAATGCCTCATTACGCCCTTGCATATCATCAGATTTAACCGTTAATAACTCCTGTAAAGTATAAGCAGCACCGTAAGCCTCTAATGCCCATACCTCCATTTCTCCAAATCTTTGTCCTCCTTGTTGAGCTTTACCACCGAGAGGTTGTTGTGTAACTAAAGAGTAAGGGCCTGTAGAACGAGCGTGAATTTTATCATCAACTAAGTGAACTAATTTGAGCATATAGGCTTTACCCACTGTTACGGGGCGATCAAATGCTTCCCCCGTGCGACCATCATAAAGTTGGATTTTACCCGGTTCATTTTCATTAAATACCCAATCTTTACCCGGTTTTTGAGAGGCTTCTTTTAACAAACCATTAACGGTATTACGAGAGGCTTCTTCTCCGTACATTTCGTCAAAGGGAGTCATTTTAAAGCGGTAGCCTAAATGTTCACCAGCCCAACCTAAAAGGCATTCAAACACTTGTCCCACGTTCATCCGAGAAGGTACACCCAGAGGATTTAACACAATGTCAACGGGGCTTCCATCAGGGCAATAAGGCATATCTTGACGGGCTAAAATACGGGAAATAATCCCTTTATTACCGTGTCGCCCTGCCATTTTATCCCCGACTTGAATTTTGCGTTTTTGGGCGATATAAACCCTTACTACCATATTTGCACCTGGTGGTAATTCATCCCCTTGTTCTCTGGTAAACACTCGCACATAAACAACCCGTCCTTTTTCTCCGTTAGGAAGACGTAAGGAATTATCACGAACATCTCTGGCTTTTTCGCCGAAAATGGCGCGTAATAATTTTTCTTCAGGGGGTTGATCTGATTCACCTTTAGGGGTAACTTTACCTACTAAAATATCTCCAGATTCTACCCAAGCACCAACCCTGATAATACCCTGTTCATCAAGGTTTAAGAGAGAATCTTCTCCCACGTTAGGAATTTCACGGGTGATTTCTTCAGGTCCTAATTTAGTTTGACGAGCTTCAATTTCGTGCTTTTCAATGTGAATAGTTGTATAAATATCTTCTTGTACTAACCGTTCACTGATAAGAATCGCATCCTCGTAGTTATAACCTTCCCAAGGCATATAAGCAACGGTGATATTATGTCCTAGGGCTAACTCTCCTCCTTCAGTAGCTGAACCATCGGCTAATACTTGTCCGGGTACAACTTCTTCCCCTTCGTCCACTAAAGGTTTTTGATTTAAACAAGTATCTTGGTTTGAGCGTTCGTATTTTTGGAGATTATAAACAATTTCATGATTATCTTTCGTTTTGAGCTTAATTTTTTTAGCATCAACGTAAGTAATTGTACCATAGTCACGGGAAACAATCACCATTCCTGAATCTCGTGCGGCTTGACCTTCTAACCCAGTACCCACTAACGGACGTTCAGCGCGTAATAAAGGTACTGCTTGACGTTGCATATTAGATCCCATTAAGGCGCGGTTAGCGTCATCATGCTCTAAGAAAGGAATCATCGAGGTAGCTACAGAAACGATTTGTACGGGAGAAACCGCTACATAATCCACTTGAGTTGGTGAAGTAGTAGAAAATTCTTGACGGTAACGAATGGGTACACTTTCCCCTAAAATTACGCCATTTTCATCGGTGGATAAATCTCCGGGAGCGACTCTTTTATCATCTTCTTCGTCGGCGGTGAGGTATTCAGGAGCTAAATCCCAACGTACTTTACCATTTTCGACTTTGTAGTAAGGAGTGGCAATAAATCCGTATTCGTTAACACGAGCATAAGTAGCTAATGAACCGATTAAACCAGCATTTGGTCCTTCAGGAGTTTCTACAGGACAAATACGTCCATAATGACTAGGGTGAATATCACGAACGGCAAAACCTGCTCTATCTCGACTTAAACCTCCAGGTCCTAAAGCTGAAATACGACGTTTATGAGTCAATTCCGCTAAGGGGTTCGTTTGATCCATAAACTGGGATAATTGGGAAGAACCAAAAAACTCTTTTATGGCTGCTATTAAAGGTTTTGGGTTCACCAGAGCCGCAGGAGTTAAGGTATTTGGATCTCCTACCGTCATTCTTTCTCGGATGATCCGTTCTAAACGAGATAAGCCTACTCTGACTTGGTTTTGGAGTAATTCACCTACACTTCTTACTCGACGATTTCCAAGGTGATCAATATCGTCAACGTTACCAATATCAAATTCGAGATTAATTAAATAATCCACTACTGATAATATGTCTTCTACGGTTAAAACCCTGAGATTATAAGGGACTGTCAACCGTAGTTTTTTATTCATTTTATAACGCCCCACTTTGCCTAAATCATAACGTTTAGGGTCAAAGAAACGGGTTTCTAATAATGCTTGTCCACCGCTCACGGTAGGAGGTTCTCCCGGACGTAATTTGCGATATAGTTCCATTAACGCCTCGTCAGTGGTGGGATTGCCTTCTTTTTCGAGAGTTTTTTGATAAAAATCGGGGTGACGAAGACGATCTAATATTTCGCGATCGCTTAATCCCATAGCTTTTAAAAGTACTTGGGCAGAAATTTTGCGAGTTTTATCAATTCTTACCCACACAACGCCATGTTTATCGGTTTCAAATTTTAACCATGCTCCACGATTAGGGATCACCGAAGCAGAGTAAGTTCTTTTACCGTTTTTGTCTAATTCTGATTTAAAGTAAACTCCGGGCGATCGCACAATTTGATTGACAATGACTCGTTCTGCACCATTAATCAAGAATGTACCTCTATCGGTCATTAAAGGTAAATCACCGATAAATACTTCTTGCTCTTTACGTTCTCCTGTTTCTTTGTTTAATAATAATGTAGGGACATAAACTTGTACGGAGTAACTAGCATCTCGTTTTTTAGCTTCTTCAATATAGTATTTTGGCTCTTTTAGTCGATATTTTTCACCGATGAAGTGCAATTCTAATTTACCAGCATAGTCGGTTATCGGCGTAAAACTGTTGAGTTCTTCAATAATACCATACTCTAAAAACCATTTATAGCTAGAGCGTTGAATTTCGATTAAATCAGGTAACAGTTCTTGGGTTCTCATAAGTCAGTTGTCAATTATCGGTTATTTGATTATCCTATATCTTAGGAATGTTTACAAGATGTTAGATTTCGGACGGGGTTAGGGGTTAAAAAGAATTTATTTTTTGTCTTTGAGTTTTAATAAGACGTAACCCTTTAAGTTTTATGCTGATTTTGATACTTTAATATTCAATTGGTTTTTTTGCCCGTTTCCTTTATAGATTAAACAATCTACAAGCGTTGTCGTAAGTTTGCTTTGCAATGGTAGCTAATGATTCTCCTCTAATTTGTGCTAGTTTTTCAGCTACATGAATAACATAAGCAGGTTCATTTCTTTTCCCTCGATAAGGAGATGGTGCAAGAAAAGGACAATCTGTTTCAATTAATAAGCGATCGCCCGGTACAATAGCGGCACTACTGTGAACGGTTTTAGCATTTTTAAAGGTAACAACACCACTAAAACTAATATACATTCCCAGATCTAAAAACCATTGAGTTTCTTCTGGATTTCCAGCCCAACAGTGCATTACTCCTGTTACTTTTCCTTTTTCACGGATAAATTTACACAAAATATCCTGTAGAGAAGTAGCCGCATCCCTACAGTGAATAATAACTGGTTTATTCAATTGTTGAGCGATGATCAATTGTTGCCAAAAAACCTCTTTTTGTAGCTCTTGTTGATCATCTTTGTAAAAATCTAATCCCATTTCACCAATGGCGACAACTTTAGGATGAGATTTTGCTGATTGTAAGATTTGTTGGTAGGTTTTTTCCCCTTGCCATTTCTGGGCATCTAATGGGTGTAAACCTACGGAACAATACAATTGAGGAAATCGCAAACACAACTGTTTAATACTTTCAAATTCGTCGGGATGAACACAAGAGTGAACTAATTTAATAACTCCTGCGGACTGCCAACGATTACAGACTGAATCCAAATCTTCTTTGAATAAGTCAAAGTTTACATGAACGTGGGTATCTATTAGTTGCATTGCTGCCTATATTTTATAGTATTATTTTTAAGCAGTTTAGTACTTTTAAAGTTATTTTTGACTATGACAAATAACTCTTAATTTTCCTTGATCAAATCAAGATAACTTAGGATGCTTGAGGTACAGCATTTTTTAATGCTTTTGCTAATCTAGCTTTTTTTCTCGCTGCATTATTTTTATGATAAACGCCACGTTTCACTGCTTTGTCAATTTTGCTATAAGCTATAGACATAGAAGTTTGTACTGTTTGTAATTGTTCTTCACTAGGAGAGGAAGCATAAACCTCTACTGCTTGAAAATATTTTTTCATGAGAGTTTTAACGGCAGATTTGTAAGCCTTGTTACGCATACGATTACGCTCGTTAATATCGATTCTTTTTGTTGCGGATTTTGAGTTAGCCACTATCTTCTATTTATATAAGTTACTTAATTAAATATATCCTAAAAAATTCCTCAAAAAAGGAAATCTTTAGTTTTTATTATAGAATATTCAGATTATCTATTCTAACTTTGATATGCTCTATTGACAAGAGGTTATTTTATTAGAGATTTCTTTGTTGAAAATACATATAATTGGATCGGTCAAATTAATGATAATTTTAAGAAAAGCAATAGGCAACAGCTAATTGAAAGAATGTTCCCCAAAATATCAAAAAAAATGATTTATGCGGTTACTGTTAATTGAAGATGATCCCGATTTATCAAACTCAATAAAAGCGGAATTTAAACTTATAGGTTATGCTGTAGATGTCGCTTTTGATGGAGAGGAAGGAGAATTTTTAGGCACGACGGAAAGTTACGATGTTGTTATCCTTGACCTAGGTTTAACAAAAATGTCAGGTTTGGAAGTGTTAAAACTTTGGCGGCAGGCTGGTAATAATGTACCCGTGATTGTGTTGACTGCCCGAGATGCTTGGCATGAAAAAGTCGATGGATTTAAAGCAGGTGCTGATGATTATCTGGGCAAACCCTTTCATTTTGAGGAACTGTTGGCTCGTCTTCAAGCAGTTCTTAAGCGTGTCCAAGTTCGCCTCCAAGAAAAACTTAGTCTATTTGGGATTGAACTCGATGAGGAGCAACAAAGTGTTTTAATTCATGGTCAAAAATCAGTCATACTAACTGCTTTAGAATTTCGCTTGTTACGTTATTTAATGACTCATCCTAATAGGGTGTTAAGCAAATACCAGTTAATGGAACATATATATGAGTATGATGGTGATCCAGAAAGTAATGTTATAGAAGTTTATATTAACAGATTGCGGCATATTGTGGGAAAAGACTTAATTATCAACCGCCGTGGGCAAGGCTATTTATTTGGTAAAAATCGATGATGTCGTTACAACAAAGATTAAATCGTGGTTTGATCTTGATTCTCTGTATCATATTGTTTCTTCAATGGTTGGTAACAGATAAGATGATTAGTGCGGTTATAGAAAAACAAATAGCCATTCATCTAAATCATGACAGCGATTCTATTCTCACAACCCTTAAACTTAATAGTAATAATCAATTGTCTGTGGATAGCTTTCACATCGAGGAAGTTTACAATCAAGCATTTTCAGGACAATATTATGTATTAGTCATTGACAAAAAATTATATTACTCAAAGTCTCTACAAAATGTACCTTTGAAGATTAAACATCTAGGTGTTGGAGAAACAATGCTTTACCATTTAGATGATGGTCCAAAACATCAATCACTACTTGTGTTAGGACGTACTTTAAATCTATTGGGACACGAAGTTAGTATCACCGTTGCGGAAGATTTAACCGCCGTCCATGAGGATATTTTACATATTCGTTTTATGGCGTTGCTGAATTAAAGTATGATTTTTAGATAAGGTGATGCCGAAGGCACGCTACGCGCACGTATCTTTATTACTCTCTTAAATTATCACAGAGGCGTGCTGTGTACCAGAGCCGACGAGCGATCGCTCGTAAC
>NZ_JBGSUU010000071.1:0-36333 GCF_041753295.1 Geminocystis sp. | reverse complement strand
AAGTTACGAGCGATCGCTCGTCGGCTCTGGTACACAGCACGCCTCTGTGATAATTTAAGAGAGTAATAAAGATACGTGCGCGTAGCGTGCCTTCGGCATCACCTTATCTAAAAATCATACTTTAATTCAGCAACGCCCTTTAAACTAGACGTGCCAAAAGTAGGAGATATGGGGGAATTACCGACAACTTTACCATTTTTTAGTTTACCTAATGTACCTTTCACCCTCGAAACTCTCAAAATTATTCTACCGACTTCCTTAACTATGGCATTAGTGGGATTATTGGCATCTTTTCTTACTGCATCTTTAGTCGATGAATTGACAGATACTCCTAGCGATAAAAATCGAGAAGCAAAAGGGCAAGGTATTGCTAATATTATCACCTCTTTTTTTTCTGGTATGGCAGGATGTGGCATGATTGGGCAATCGGTTATTAATGTGCAATCGGGCGGTAGAGGGCGATTATCCACATTTTCGGCGGGAATTTTCCTTCTATTCGCTATCCTTATCTTGCAAAATTGGGTTAAAGAGATGCCTATGGGTGCATTAGTAGCGGTGATGATAATGGTATCTGTTGGTACATTTCGTTGGTCATCGGTTACAAATATACCTAAAATACCGCCCACAGAAACCACCGTCATGGCAACTACGATGATTATAACTATCTTGACTCGTAATTTTGCGTTAGGTGTGGTAACTGGTATTATTCTGAGTACAGTGTTTTTCTCCCGTAAAATCGCCAAATTAGTATTCGTGGATAAAGTATTAAGTGAAGACGGTAATCATCGCACTTATAATGTGTCTGGGCAAATTTTCTTTGTATCGGTAGATGAATTTTTAAACCAGTTTGATTTCACAGAATTAGTCGATTTAGTTACTATTAATTTAACTTATGCTCACCTTTGGGATCAAGGTGCAGTAGTGGCTATTGATAAAGTTGTGTTGAAATTTAGGCGTAATGGTGTGCAAGTGGAATTAATCGGCTTAAATGAAGCCAGTGCGACTTTACTGCAAAAATTAGCTACCTATGATAATTAAAGTTGGCAGTAAATCCTGAAAGGTTTTATTTTTAAAAGGAAAATATGGGAAAATTAACCAAATTAATAGAAAAATTCCTTAGAGATCCATCTGAACTGAGTTATGATGATGTTTATTATCTTTTAACTAATTTTGGTTTTCAAGAAGTCTCTATAAAGGTTAGTCATCACAGTTTTCGCAATGATGCAGGTATAAAAATAACTGTACCCAAAAATGGAGGAAAAACAGTTAAAAGAACTTACCTTAAACAAATAGTTATTTTACTAAAATTAGAAGAATATAACAATGATAACTAAAGATAAATTAACAACCTTAGAAGATTATTTAAACCTCAATTATTCTATTACTTTTTATCCTGAAAATGAAGGAGGATATACAGTAGTTATTCAAGATTTACAAGGTTGTATTTCTGAGGGTGATACCCTAGAAGAAGCAATAGAAAATATTTTAGATGCGAAAAAAATATGGTTAGAAACTGCGTGGGAGTATCAAGATATAATTCCTTTACCTTCTACATTAATGAAAAATTAGAGATATTTTTAGGAGTAATAAATCAATGGGTATTAATCTTTATGAACAAGATTTTAATTTATGGTTACAACAAACAATTATATCCTTAGAAAAACAAGATTTTTTAGGTTTAGATCTTAATAATTTAATTGAGGAGTTAAAAGAATTGGGTAAGGCGGATAAAAATGCTCTTGAGAGTAATTTAATGATTTTATTAGCACACTTATTAAAATTAGTTATTCAAAAAGATGCACCAGAAATGATGAGCGGAAGTTGGTATAATTCCGTAATTGAACATCGTAAAAGAGTCAAAAAACAACTAAAAAAAACTCCTTCTCTCAAATCTTATTTACCCTTTGCTTTACAAGAATCATATTTAGATGGTAGAGATATTGCTATAAAAGAGGGAAAAAGAGCTTCTTTTGGTGTCAGAATACCAGATGAATCAGAATATCCTTTAAATTGTCCTTTTACCATAGATGAAATTTTAGATGATGATTTTTATGGTTTTAATTAATATCAATTAATTCTTTTTTATGAAAATATATATCTAATTTCTATGTTTAATTAACTGTATAAAATTTTAAAAATTATATTATGAAAAACATTTTACTATGTACCGATGGTTCAAGTTATGCCGAAAATATCTATAAATATGGTGCATGGATTGCCCAAAAATTAGATGCTGAAATTAATGTTTTATCCGTTACGGATATTCGCACTCAACAAGCAATTTCCACAGGAAATTTAAGCGGTAGTATCGGTTTAGGTGCATCAGATGAACTTTTACAAAAATTAGTAGAATTAGAGCATGAAAAAGCTAAACTTAATCATCAAAGGGCAAAATTAATTTTAAAAACTGCTGAAGAAATTTTAAAAAATGAAGGAATAACTAATATTAAATTAACCCATAAAACAGGTTTTTTAGTAGATAGTTTACAAGAATTTGAACAAAATGCTGATTTAATTATTTTAGGAAAACGAGGAGAAAATGCTGATTTTGCTTCCACTCATTTAGGAGCAAATTTAGATAGAATTATCCGCAGTAGTCATAAGCCTTGTTTTGTTATTCCCCGTGAATTTAATCCTATTGATAAAGTTTTGATTGCCTATGATGGTAGTGTTACTGGTGATAAAATCCTTAAATTTTTAAGAGAAAATCCCTTAGTAAATAATTTAGAATTACACATTTTAACTATTGCTAAAGCTGGAGTAGAAAATACTTATCAAGACAAGTTAAATCAAGCCGTTTCTCAATTAAAAGAAGCAGGTTTTAATACTCAATCTTCTTTATTGCAAGATGATGCAGAAAAAGTAATTTCTAATTATATTACTCAAAATAACATTAATTTCTTGATTATGGGTGCTTATGGTCATAGTCGTATTCGTCATTTAATTATTGGTAGCACAACCGTCCAACTTTTACGCAGTACAACCATTCCTGTATTATTATTCCGTTAATTTTTTGATCTTTTCATTTTTGTTACTGTCATAATTCGTGCCTTTGCTACGGCTTCCACTAAACCAAAAGCAATAAAATTTGTTAGTAAAGATGATCTACCATAACTTAATAAGGGCAAGGGTATTCCTGTAATGGGTGCTAATCCCATCGTCATACCAATATTAATCACCGTTTGAAAGGCTATCATGGCTAATACTCCTATGGCTAATAATGACCCAAAATTGTCTCTTGAGTTCATGGCAATCATCACTAATCGCCAACAAATTAACCAATACACGATTAAGATGGTAATACTTCCGATAAAACCAAATTGATCAGCGATCGCACTATAAATGAAGTCAGTATGTTGTTCGGGAACAAAATTAAGATGAGTCTGGGTAGCGTCAAGAAAACCATTACCGTAAATTTTACCAGAACCGATGGCAATTCTGGACTGTATTAAATGATAACCTCCTCCGAGAGGATCTTTTTCAGGTTCAAGAAATAAAGTTAGACGATCTTTCTGGTAAGGTTTAAGTAAATCCCAAAAAATATGTCCTAATTGTCCTGCACTATAATTCAAGAAGAGGGTAACTAAAGACCAAATATGACGAAAATGATAAGGTAAAGTAAACCATGCAATGAGAATCATGGCAATAATAAAAAGAAGCCATAGAGGAAAAACAAGATTAAATAAAAATGCTGAAAATAAGGGAGATAAAATTAATAAAATCCAACCTAAATTTGCATTAGCCCAATATAACATGGTTAAAGTAATCGCTCCAAAAACTAAACCTGTGCCTAAATCTGGTTGAATCATAATTAATATCCAAGGTAAGGCAACAGTAGTTATTACGGGAAGAAAATGAGCTAATTTTGAAGCATCACGATAATGTAACAATGCAGAAAGAGAAATAATTAAGGCAACTTTAGCAAATTCTGAAGGTTGAAACTGAAAACCGAGTATATTAATCCAACTTTGAGCGCCATTAATAGTTGTACCAGCAAAAATGACCGCTACTAATAATAAATTAGTGATAGTATAGGTTATCCAATGATATTTTAAAAGTAACTCATAGGGATAATTAGATAAAGCAAATAATATAATTGAACCAATCACAACCATAATTAATTGACTTTGCCAATCTGTACCTTGTTTATAAATTTGAGTACTATAAATAATTAAACTACCGAAACCACTAATACCGATAACAAGGGTAATGAGAAACCAATCAAAATTTTTTGTATCATTCACGTCTGCTAATTTATCCTTGAGAAAGTCAAATTAATCAACAAGTTTAACATTGTCTGATCAAAAGTATTTTATTTACTCTTGATGTAGGCAACGGCTTGTATCCAAATCAGGATTTTTTCTTTTTGATTATTTTGAACACAAAAACAATTTTGATCTTGCCAAAGGATTATACCTTCTTCTGTTTGACTTGTCATTAATCCTATTTCTACAGATGTTTGATTCTTGATAAAATTTTGTATTTGTCGGATACTAGGAAAACCTGTGTTAAATACGGGCATAATTATAATTAATTTTTATTTAGGATTTAACTATGAAGTTTACCAAATATCATGGACTCGGTAATGATTTTATTTTAATTGATAATTTATCCTCTCCTCAGCCTCTTCTTTCTCCTGATGATGCCGTCAAGTTGTGCGATCGCCATTTTGGCATTGGTGCGGATGGTGTTATTTTTGCATTACCTTCTGACAATAGTAATGATTATAGTATGCGCATTTTTAATTCTGATGGCTCAGAGCCTGAAATGTGCGGTAATGGTATCCGTTGTTTTGCTCAATTTATTACCGAATTAGAAGGTATTGAAAAAGTAGGTAAAACTTATGGCATTAACACTTTAGCGGGGGTAATTTCTCCCACAATTCAAGGGCATGGGCAAGTTAAAGTAGATATGGGTGAACCACAACTATTAGCACAACAAATTCCCACTACCTTAGCAGAAAAAGACGAAAAAGTCATTAATAAATTATTAGTAGTAAATAATCAAGAGTATTTTGTCAGTTGTGTTAGTATGGGCAATCCTCATTGTTTAGTATTTGTGGATAATATAGATAGTATTGATTTGAGTAGTATTGGTTCTTTATTTGAATGTCATAGTTGTTTCCCTCAAAAAACTAATACTGAATTTATACAAGTCATTAATTCTCATTATCTTAAAATGAAAGTTTGGGAAAGAGGTGCAGGAATTACTTTAGCTTGTGGTACTGGAGCTTGTGCTACGGTTGTTGCTGGTGTTCTTAATAATAAATGTGAGCGTAAAACTACCGTGGAGTTACCCGGAGGATGTTTAGACATAGAATGGTGTGAAAAAGATAATCATATTTATATGACAGGTCCAGCTACGAAAGTATTTGTCGGAGAAGTGGATATTTAGGGTATTAGGTTTAGGGTGTCAGGTTTTTAATAATAAGTTTATAGATTATTCAATATTCTTCCCTGTTTCCTTTCTAACTCCTATCACCTATCTCCCCGTTTCCTTTCTAACTCCTAACACCTATCTCCTATTACCGAGATAATATTTCTGATAAATCGGAGATAACAACATCCGCAGTGTTTAAATGAGATGGTTGAGAAGATTTCCAACAAATACCAATAATACCTCCTGCTTTGGCGTTTTTTGCCATAGCAATATCTCCTTGGGAATCTCCTATCATCAAAGTATTTTCGGGTTTAACTGCTAATTTGTCACAGGCTTGTAAGAATAAGCGAGGATCAGGTTTTGATAAACCACTATCAACACCCATGATTAAATCTATATAATTAGATAATTGATGATGTTGGACAAATTCTTCAACTCCTTTGGTAGTATCGGCGGATAAAATAGCTACTTTTAAACCTTGTTGTTTGAGAGTTTGTAAAACTTCTAAGCTACCAGTGAATAATGGGGAAACTGTAGTACTCTTAGTAAGAGCGTTATTAAAACATTCTTGGGCGATGGCTAAAGATTCAAACCAACTTTTGCCTGTTTCAGCGATATAACCAGCAGCAACGATTTTATTTTCATGATTACTACCCACTGCCATTAAACCTGTGGGATTGAGATAGTCATTTTCGACACCAAAAGCCATGAGTAAAGGCTCATAAACTCCGGGTATTTGAGCATCAATTAATCTTGCTCTTTTAAAAGCTAATTCTCGTAAGAAATTTTCTGAGTCTGCTAGAGTACCATCTTTATCAAAGATAATAGCATCAATATTGTTAAAAATATGATCTTTGCAAGTAATATTTGGCATTAGGAAATAAAATCTAAATAATAAATAAACTGATAACGGTAAGACTAGCGATTCCTAAACTTAACCAAATAAATTGATTGTCTTTAGTATTTACTTTACTTAAATCTACTAATTCTATTTGAGGTTTTGGTTTAATTTTGGTATTAGAATTACTAACACGACGATATTGATTAGAAGTTGGAGAGTTGAAATCGGGAATTTCTGTCATCCATTTTTTGGGACGTTCTAACTGAGGTGCATTGAGAATATATAATAATCTTGACGCTTGTTTTTTCGTCTCTCCATAGGATTCATTAGATAATTCTTGGCATAAGGTGATGGCTTTTTCTGATTCTCCTGCCGCTTGATAGGCAGTAATTAACCACATTTTCGCTTCTCCCCCTAAACGAGAATAAGGAGAAATAAGTTGACAAGCCTGTTCTAATTGCTCGATACTAAGACGATAACGTCCTTGTTCAAAGGCTAATTTACCTGTGTTATATTTTTGGGAAAATTCTGTTTCAGAGAATGAAGTCACGATGAAAATAATTAACAATTAATAATTATCATAATTAGCAATTTTCTCTTTGTCCACTATCTACATCGTTTTTATTCAAGATTTTAATTTTCTATAAATATTCTGATTGTAGTTGATCGTCATATTCATCAGCGATACTAGCTACTAAAGTAATGGCACGGGAAATTTCAGCAGGGGAAAGATCATCTACGGTGCGTTGTGCTGAAACTACAACTTGATTATTAAATATGGAAAAACAAGTTTCAAAAGTACCACTCCAATTAAGTTCTAGTAATTTACGCATCAATTCAGATTCATTTTTAGCGGGTAAAGATAATACACTTGCCCAAACTGTCAATAAATCTTCTTCACTTTCGCCAGTTAATTGCACGAAAACTTCCACACTGCCATACTGAAATTTCCAGACATAGCCATCTTCCGTTGCTTGTACCATGGCACTATCATTTTCTTCTAAGCTAGAAATAACTGTCTCAATTTCTTCTTTGTGACTATTTCTCAAGGGTGTAAATTCTTCAATATTTTCGCTCAAGTTTGTTTGCATTAATTCAGGAGTAGTCATAAGTTTTCCTAGTTTCAGATAACGTCAATACAATATTACACCAAATTTAACTTCTTGGTTTTATCAAATTCAAATTAGGTTGAAAGTTGAATTATCGAACCTTCTTCGGTTTTAGATACTTCTATTCTTGTTTGAAATGCTTCTTTAAATTGAGGCATATGAGTTACGGTTAAGATACAAGCAAAATCATCGGCGATGGCATTTAAGGCTGCAATTAGGCGATCGCAACCTTCAGAATCTTGAGTGCCAAAACCTTCATCGATAATTAAAAATTGTAAAGGAGTACCAGATTTTTGAGCTAAGATACGAGATAATGCTAAACGAATAGAGAAATTGATGCGGAAAGCCTCACCGCCTGAATAGGTTTCATAGGATCTTGTACCTTTAGTGTCAGAAATAATAATCTCTAAAGTATCTTTAAACTGAGAAACAGAGGATTTACTACGACTAGATTTTGGTTTTTGAGTTAAAAATTCGACACTTAATTGGTTATCCGTTAAACGATTTAAAATAAGATTAGCTTCATCTCTGAGTAAAGGTAAAATATTTTCAATCATTAAAGACTGAATACCGTTTTTACCAAAAGCAAGAGTTAATTCGTTATAAATACGATAGTTTTTCTGTGATTCTTGAAAAGAAACTTTTAATTGTTTAAGTTCATTTTGTCTATCTTCTAAATGTGTTAATGATTGTTTTAATCCGCCTATTTTAGTTAAAAAACTATTAATATTTTCTCGATATTGTAAACATTCTTGAGTTAAATTATTTAATTCTTGACTATAATCTTTAAGTTGAGATAACTGATTATTGATGGTCTTAAATGCTTCTTCTCCAACTATTTTTTCTTGGTGATAAATCTCTAAATCTTTAATTAATTGATGTAATTTTTGGATTGATTGGGGATGTTGTTTTTGTGCTTGTTGCAATTCTATATATTTAAGTTGATAACATTGTAAATTGTGTAAATTATTTCTCACATCATTATGATAATTATGATCATAGTTAAGAGTTTTAATGTCTGTGTTTATAACATTTATTTCTAATTGAATAGAAGAATTTTCTGTTAATTGTTGTAAATCAATTTCTAAACTATTAATTTTCGATTCTAAATCTGGTTTTTGGGTTAATAATTTTTGTAATTGGTTTTTTGCATCTTTAATTTTTGACTGTTGATATTCTAATTGACGTAAACTAGATTCTTCTTTTCTTAATAAAGCATGATCTTCTTGATTATAATTTAATTGAGTAATTTTTTCTTCAATTTGTTGTAATTGTATTCGCCAATTATTACCATAATTCTCTGTGTTTAATAATTCAATTAATTTACTTTTTTCTTCTTTATTCTGCTCATATTTATTATAAATATCTTCTGTTAAATCTAACTGATTTTCTACTTTAGCGTAATCTTGTTTTAATAGATTTTCATTAGATAATTCTTCATTTAATTTTGCATATTCACTTCGTAAATTCTCTAAATCTCTTTTACAGTTAACTATTTCAGTTTCATAATGCCAAGATTGTGACTCAATTTGTTTTTGTTCTTCTTCAGTTTTTGTAATAACATGAGTTAAATGATTTTCGTCTAATTCTGATTCACATAATGGACAAATAGCATGATCTTTATTTAATATTTTTAGCTTATTATTTAATTCTAAAATTTGTTTAGCTAGAGTTTTTTGTTGATCAATATATCTATGTATTAAAACTTTTTTTTCTTCTCCTTTTTCTTGAATTCTTTGCTGATAATTTCGACTATCTTCTAAATGTTTTAACTGTTTTTCTAAGGTAAAAAATAACTGTCTTTTTTGAGGTACTTCTGCTAATTTTTCTTGTATATTTAATTCATTTTCTTCTAATTGCTCTAATTTTATTTGTAATTTTGCTCCTTCTTTTTCTAACTCAGTAATATAAGTCTTTTTTTGTTCTGATAAAGCATGAAAATCAGGTTGTATTTGATCTAATTCATTTAATCTTTCACGAACAAAATTTAGTCTGACTAAATCGGCAGTTAAATCACTACTTTTATTAAGAATTTTTTGTAATTCTTTTTCCTGTTTCAATAAGTTTTCAAGATTTGTTTTTTCTTTTTGAATTTCTAAGATTAAGCTATTACTTTCTTCTCTCAATTTTTGCTCTAATTTTTGCTTGACTTCCAACTTTTGTTGATAGATGAAAAATTTTTCACTTAATCCATTATTTTCGATAATTAAATTTTGTAATTGTTCATAATTTAATATAATATTTTCTTCTTCTTCTAAAATAATATTTAATTTATTAATTTCAGTTTCTATGACATTTTTTTCAACATTAATCTGCTGAATTTTATCCCTAATATTATTTAACTGATTTCCTTGGGAAACTAAATTTTTTTCCCATACATCTCGTTGACTATGGTAAGTTTTTATTTCCTGCAATTTTTGATTTTTTTCCTTTTCTAAAGATTCAAAATATTCTAACTCTTTTTCGACATTATTTAACTCTAACTTAGTGGCTTCTTTTTCCTCTAATTTATTTTCTAAATCTTCAATATTTCGACTTATTTCTTCACTGCGAATTTTATATTGTTTAGCTAAATCTTTAGATTCTTCTGCTAATTTCTCATATTGATCTAATTTTAATAAATCTGCCAGAATTTTCTTTCTTTCGGCAGGTTTTCTTAACATAAATTCATCAGCTCTACCTTGTCTTAAATAAGATGAATTAATAAATGTATCATAGTCTATTTTTAGACATTTTACAATATGATCTTGAGTTTCTTTTAAACCTTTTCCTGACAAAGATTTATAGCTATTATTACTAATAATTTGAAAATCTAACGTGCTATTTCCTTTTCTTTGACGGGTGCGAATTATTCTATAATATTCATTATTATAAATAAATTCAAAATCTATTCTTGTATTTTTTTCGCCTAAATGAATAATATCATCATCAGTTACAGTGCGAGTTTTACCCCAAATTGCCCAAGTAATTGCTTCTAAAAGAGATGATTTTCCTGCACCATTTGCCCCACAAATACAAGCGGTATGTAAACCAGAAAAATCTAATTTTGCTTGACGATAACTAAGAAAATTTTGTAAAATTAATTGACGAGGAATCATGATGGTTAAGTAATAGGTAATGAGTAATAGCTATGATTGTTTTAAATTTTATAGAGATAAATAGATGTTAATAAAATAATTATTTGATAGAAATTGACAAAAAATCACATAAATCCTTCTATGAATCAGGTTAACTTATTTCGTGATACTTCAAGAACATTAAGTTGAACTTTTCTTTAAAGTTGATGTATTGTCTCACTTTCATTTCTAGGGTTTAAAGACATCCAAATTTTGCTATGTCTTACTGGTTTACTTAACATGAACCTCTACTCTAACGAAAGCCTTTATCTTAGAATTTCCATTAACCATCTTTACTTAGATTCTTATATTTTCAATTAGTTCATTTTGCATTCGTTTATTTTTGATTAGTATTCTAAAATACGGACATTTTCCATTTATTGATAAATCTTTTTCATCATTCCCTTTTCTGAATTTTATTATTTCAAATTGGTCGGAATTAAATTTATGTAAAAATGTTATTGGCACACCCATAACTCCTTTATAATCTTTCGGTATATTCTGTGTTTTATTAACATTAATTCCATCATAATTATCGTATTTCGGATATTCGGCTTCGTTTCCAAAATATTTTTTTGTAAGAGCAATATCTTCGTGCCGTTTAAAAGTATCTAAGTTAGTTAACCATAGACAATTGTTTGGACAAACTATTCTGTTTCCTAAGTTATCAATCCGAGCCTCTGTTCCATAAAGTTCATAGTGTTCGGGAACAATAAAACCAGAAATACCTCTACCAAGATTTATTCCTAACCACGCCTTGTTTTCTTTAATTAGTTTGAAAATTTCTTTATAGGTTATTGCGTTAATATTGCCAATTATCAAAAACTTTTTATCGTATTTAACTAATTGAGCTACATACTCTCTAAATAATGAAAATGGAGGGTTAGTAACAACAATATCGGATTGCTTTAATAGTTCAGCACTTTCAGCACTACGAAAATCGCCATCCCCTTTAAAGTAAACAATGTCCGCTGAACTTGGTTGGTTTTTTTCTCCCTCTGTACCTGTATATTCAAAGAAAAAACCATTTTCATTTTCTTCTGTATTAAATAAATCACTTACTTGTTCTCTATAACAGGCAGTTATTAATTTTTTAAGACCTAACTCTTTAAAGTTTGAAGCAAAATAATTAAAAAAATTGCTAATTCGAGGGTCATCGCAATTGCAATATACAACCTTATCTTTAAAATGCTTCTTATAATGTTTCAATTCTCTTTCAATATCTGAAAGTTGTGTATAAAACTCGTCACTTTTTGATTTTTTAGCATTTTGTAATAATTCATTTGTTGCATTTCTTGCCATTTTTAACCTTTTTTTCGATACAATAAATCTTTTGTTTTTAATTATTTACTTTTGGTTATCTGATTAAATATTTCACTGCCTAATATTTGGAGAGAGGTTTTAGAAATTTCAAGCATAATATCAAACATTTCTTTGGGATTCCATTTTTCTCCATTTCCTTGTGTATAAATAGATGCGGCTTGAAGCATTATTGTTTTGTCTTTATGATTAATAAACTTATTGTTACACAAATTGGTGTTAATTGGCATTCCATAATTTGCTGAAGTCAATCTATCTAAACCTTGAGACTTTTTATGTTGAGTCGTTAATCTTTTTGATTGATTCTTTTTAGACATATTGTGTCTTTTCCTTACTTAAATTTCCACTTTCTGCTACAAGTAATGTATGTATAACTTATAATTCTATCGCAATTGCGGTCTAACTCCATCTAACTAGAAATATTCCCGCATTTGCTACTTAATTATTCTTTAGAAAAATGATAGGATTTAATAAATTTCTTTTTGACTTTTACTATAAAACTAAAAATGCGATGACCAATTACGGTATTAGATATTGATTGATTTATCAAAATTTTCGTTTTGTGGAATAGCATCTTACCTGTCATTTGTAATTCTTAACTGTTTTTACTTTGTTTTTAATTGAAAAATACTGAGGAAAAAACTGGCAAAAATTATTTGCAACCCCAAGGCTATCGCCGTAACAGAAGGAATAACTAAACGCATAGTTAAGACAGGGTTTAATGCCGTGAAATCTGTTGCTTTCCATTGAAACAAGGCTAAAATTGAAGTAATACCCCCTAATAAAAATAAAATTGTACCAAAAATTAACCCCTGTTCTAAGGTAAAATAATTAATAAATTTTAATAACTTTTTATCCTGTGGTAATAATCCTTCTTGAATAGCATAAACTTTAGTAAAAATCGCAAAACTAACCAACTGAAAACCGATAATAATTGCAGTAGAAGAATATAATAAACTGTGAACTCTGGGACTAGCTAATAATATAATAGTACTTATTAATCCTAAAATGATCAGAAAAAATCCGGGATAAAGAAATAACCAACGAGGACTATATAATAATAAAAATCGTAAATGTCGCCAACCGTCACGCCATGTGCGTAAATGGGGTTTACGAGAGCGTCCATCAGGTGATAAAGTAGTGGGAACTTCTGTTATTTTTAATCCGTTTAAGGTAGATTTTACTACCATTTCCGATGCAAATTCCATGCCAGTAGTGCGTAAATTTAAACCCAAAATCGCCTGTTTACGAAATCCCCTCAAACCACAGTGAAAGTCATTACATTGGCTACGAAAAAATAATTTACCTAACCATGTTAATACGGGATTACCTAAATATTTATGTAGAAATGGCATCGCATTAGGTTTTATTCCTCCTTTGAAACGATTTCCCATGACTAAATCAAAGCCACCTCGCAATTTTTCAACAAAAGGATTTAGATTCGTAAAGTCATAACTATCATCAGCATCTGCCATAATGATAAACTCTCCTTTTGCTGCCACAATTCCTCCCATAATCGCACTACCATAACCTTTTTCTGTGACATTAACTAAGGTTGCACCCATTTTGATAGCAATTTCCTGCGAACCATCATCACTACCATTGTCAGCAATGAGTACTTCTCCTGTTATATGATATTCTTGTAAATACCATTGTGCTTTTTCAATGCAAGTAGCAAGAGTTTCTGCTTCATTAAGACAAGGCATGATAATTGACAATTCGAGAGAATCCATTTAATGAATAATGAATAATGAATAATGAATAATTAAGAATTAAGAATTAAGAATTAAGAATTAAGAATTAAGAATTAATGTTTTCCGATTATTCTAATTTCCTAGTCTTAACACTACTATTTTTTATATATTATAGGTCGATTGCCGCATTTTTTTCGCACTTCTTCTTCACTATAACTAAATTCGGCTTTAACTGAATAATTTTTTCCTTCATGAAATTGAGAATTGTATAAAAAAGTTAGAGGAGTAAAACCCACTAAACAAGCCTCTTTTTTTTCTTCTAATATAGCGATAACTTCTGGATTGACACGATTATCATTATTCATAAATTTGTCTAAAGACATAGGATTTGGATAAGTATAATCCCAACGAGTAGAGATAACAAAAATCATCATAACTATGATACCAACATAACCATAATTTTGAGGTTTTAACCATGAATTTTTCGTTAATTGATAATGCTGTAAAAGTAAATATAAATTGAGAGTTATTAAAATTATAATCCAATACATATAGTATCTTAATTGATAAGAAAAAGGCAAAAAAGGAGTAACTAAACTCATAATAATTACCATCCCTAAAGCAACTCTTGTTTCTGGGTTATTCTTACTACATAAAAAAGCAAATAAAATAACATTAAAAACAACATAAATAGCAAAATATCCTCCCATACCAAAAGTATCAGCATCTAAAGGCACATAATCCATTGCAATTGTCCATTTCCATGGCCTCCTTTCGTCAAAAGCACCTATTTCTAAGAGAGAAAAAAGCCATCTTTGTATGGGTAACATTGCCTCAATTTTATCTGACATATAATCTTCACTAGGCACAACAGTATGATTTAATTCATAGCCAAAAATAGTTATTTTTAAAGGATAAAAAGGATTTTGATAAATAACTAAATTTTTAAATGATGTCAAGAAAATGATAATATTTGCCCCTATCATAGTAATAATTAAAGTCAGAATATTTTTAACTTTATTAACAGGATTAAAACGATACCAAATCAACCATAAAATTCTAACAAACACAAAAAATATTACCAAGACTAAAGGAGGCACTAATAAATATTTACTGTTACCAGCAATAAAGCCTCCTAAAATAAATATAGAGACATTTTTATAGTTAATAAAGTCTTCTTTTAAATATAATAAATAAGTTATTATTAAAGCGATCGCAAAACCTACATTAGTTAATAAATCAACATAACAACTGGTAGCTGCAATGTGAATTAAAGGCACAGCTAAAATAGAAATAACTGATAAATAATAGGGAATTTTAAGATAATTTTTGATAAAAATAAAATAACCAATTAAACTTAAAAAACTAACTAAATTAGCACCTTGAGGGCGTTTTATACCAAACAAATACCAGAAAAAACCTTGTAAAATATTAGGCAACATCGTAGAGGTATTAAAAAAAGGTTCTCTTTCTGCTTCAAACATATATTGTTCAGGGGAAACCAAACCCCAAAAACGGGCAGCAAAAGGTAATTGATACATCCAAGTATCACCACTAATCCAATCTACGGCTACTAAACTTTTGATGAATAAAAAACTGATAATAATAGTGGCAAAAAGTTGTAAAGTTTGAGTATTTGTGATGTTAATAATAGCCTTAATAAAAGATGGTAATTCAGGTAACTTATTTAAGTTTTTAGCTAAAGATATTTTTAAACAAATAAAACCCATAACGAGAAAAATAATTCTCACATAACGAAAATTTCTACCTAAATTTAAGCTATAACCAACTAAACCTAATAAAAAACCAAAAGCGATAAGATTTAAACCTAGTAAAATTAACTTATTTTCTTTAAACATAATAGATAAATTATAAGATAAAAAAGTAAACTTACCTTGATAAATTAACCAGCTAATGACACTAATAATAATAGCAATAAAAGCACTAATTAAAGGTACTAACATAAGAGAAAATTTAGAATTGATAGGTAGGGGTAATTCATCAATTACCTTACGGATAGTTAATTGCTTAAGCAACATTATCAGGATTATCGAATTTTGTAAATCCTGCTTTTAATTGTTAATTATTAATTGTTAATTTTTAATTCCCCGTTTCCTTTCTAATTCCTAATTACTTATTGCTTCTTTAAAACGAATTTCATCCCGTTGAGGATCGCAGAAATGTACTTGTAACTTTAATTGTTCTCCTATTTTTGGAATACGATCGAAACGATGAGCAAATTCTAATCCTAAATCTTCCAATAAAATTAAAGCCAAATTATCATCTTCTCGTAACCAACGCAACACTAAACCATGCCAAATTTCGTTACTATATTTCTGTAAATATTGTAAACTCCAATAGCGATTTGTTTGTCTTTCTACTAATACAGCCTCAGAAGAAGTACTCATTACTTCGAAAATAATTTCCTGCATTTGATCTCGTTGAAAAGGAAAATTATCGCCTCGTAAATGTGCTTTAATTTGAAAATGAGCCAGTAAATCTGTATAACGTCGGATAGGTGAAGTAACCTGAGTATAGGTTTCCAACCCTAAACTAGCATGACGGGCGGCGGATAAACCTGTTTCACTTTTTGGCATACAACGTCTTAGAGCGCATGATCTTACAGGACCAGGCGGTAAAAGTATTAACTCTTCTTCTGGAGGTAATTCAGGTTGAGGTTGACTCCTAAAAGCGACAGGGATACTATGTTCTTGACAATACCTACCGGCTACTTCCCCGGCTAATATCATCATTTCCGCTACTAATGAACGAGAAAAAGAAGGATCTAATAATTCAATCGTAACATCTTCATTATCTTTCACTTTAATAATAGCTTCTGGCATAGAAATCATCACAGATCCATTATCTTTGCGCCACTGCGATCGCTTTTTCGCAGCTTCGGCTAACTGTTTGACTTCTTTTTCTGCTTGAATATCCAAATGTAGCATTTCATCAACATCATGATAGGTTAAGCGATAAGTGGGTTTGATGAGAGTAGCATGAATTTTATAGTCTAAAACTGCACCATCATCCTTAAGAGTAACCCCAAAACTTAATGCAGGGCAAATTTGACCTTGAATTAAACTCATCGGTCCTGTAGCTAATTCTGGAGGAAACATGGGAATCATTCCAGTGGGTAGGTATAAACTGGTACTACGTTTACGCGCTTCTCGGTCTAAACTATCATCGGGATTGATTAAACGAGTAGGATCAGCTATATGTATCCAATAACGTAAAATACCATCCTCTTGTGTTTCTACACTTAAACCATCATCAATTTCTTCCGTACTTTCATCATCTATAGTATATACTTTTTGATGAGTTAAATCGAGTCTAGGGTTAAGATCAACTATAGCACCAGCGGAAATTTTTTCTAATAAAGAATGAGCCACTTCGGACACCTGTAGTGGGAAATAATTAGGGTAAGAACTACGTCGTAAAAATATATTTTCGTGTTTATCCCATAGTTTTAAGTCTATCAGTAATTGCACCGCAGAATCGCCACTTTTTTGTCTGCCAAGAGATTCTAAAATATCTTGTGCTTGTTTCGGTGGGTTATCTGGTTGTAAAGCATATTTTTCTAAAAAGTTAAGTTTCAGAGAATCTCCTTCTTCCCACTTAAAACTTTCTCCTTGTAAAGCCTGTTTCAGTTTATTGATAAATCCTTCTTTTTCTTCTTTTTTTTGCCTTTCTATGTCAATTTGATGCTTAATTTCTTCTACCTGATGGAAAGAACGAGGCTCATAAATATCACCTTTTCTCTTAAAATAAATTTTATCATCAGACAAAAGAATATGTGCGGCGTAACATACCGCAGGAGTTTCTTCAGAAAAAATTAAAGAGGCTAATTCTGATGGTGTTACGGGGGTAGAATCTTCTACTAATAATTCCCATGCTATTTCTAAGTTAGATTCATCTAAATACGGAATTATCTCCTCTTTAAATTGAGGTATTTCTGAGTATTTAAAAAATTGTCCTTTAATTTGATAATCAACTCTCTGAGGGCGAATTTTATGGGGATTTCCTTTTTCATCTATGACAATCCAGTCTTTTTTCCCCTCTGGTTTTTCCACTACAGCTAAACGGCGATCACGGGTATCACCATTAACTCTAAATTCAACTAAAGTACCTTTTTCCACCCTTTCAGTCCTTAATCTTTAACTCGGTAATTCTATCTAATGTACCATTATTTGTCTCTCCTCGTGCCGATAAGAATTATGATGAGAAGTATTCTTCATACTTTTTCTTGTCGTTTATATGGCTTAAGGAGATAAAATTAACATCAATCAACCCCATACCAGCAAAAATCTTGAGGCTTCTTTGTAATAAAACTTAACTAAAAGCTAGATCGACTCTTTACCGATATATAATAATTTAGAAAATAGTTAATTGTTATTCAAAGATTTTCTTAATAATGCTTAATCCAGAAATGTCTCTTGTTTTTAAAGTCTTAAATTTGCTAGGCTTAACGATAAACTTGAGGGTAAAATGCTAAATATGATTAAAAGATGTGAAAAAAGATGAAAACGATCATATTTAAAACCACTCAATATTTTGTAAATAATAACTTGATTAGTCAAGGAGAAATTTTGACAAAAATCAAGAATTTTATTCAAGAATTATATCAAGATGAATTAGACAAAATAATTTTATTTGGTTCTCGTGCTAGAGGCGATTATCGACACGATTCTGATTATGATATTTTAATCGTCTTAAAAAATGAATTTAACTATTCCCAAGAAATTGAAAAAACTAGCAATTCCATAGCTAAATTATCTTTAAATTATGATTTGGTAATATCCCGTTCATTTACTAATAGTTGCGACTATAGTAATAGTAAAACTCCATTTTTTCTGAATGTAAAAAGAGAAGGAATAGTTTTATGATTAAAGAGCAATAATATTTATTAATTAAAGCTGAAAGAAGTTTAAATGCCGCTCAAGAATTAAATCAAAAAGACTATCCTGAATTTGCTACTTCCAGAGCTTATTATGCTATGTTTTATGTAGCTGAGGTATTGCTTTTAGAGGAGGATTTATCGTTTTCCAGTCATTCTGCGGTAATCTAGGCCGTTGGGAAACACTTAGTTAAAAGTAATAAAATTCCTTCTCAATATCATCGTTATTTAATTGATGCTCAAGATCAAAGAAATCGAGGCGATTACGACATTAACCCAAACCTAAATAAAAATGATGCTGATAGGTTTATTTCTCAAGCTGAAGAAATGTTACAATTTGCCAGAGAATATTTAAGTTAATATATATCAGTATGTGGTGGGAATGATGATACGCTCTAAGATTTACTAACTATATTACTTATTTACAAAACTTAACTTTCTGTTAATCAACTAGAACTTACATAAAAAACTCATATTGATTTTACTACAGAATCAAAATTAAAATATCCAGATAAAATTTTTTTTCTAACAATGGAATACTTTTATGTTTAGAAAAAGAATCTAATAAAAAATATCAACAAAAAACTAAAATACAGATGAATAATAATTCTTTAGAATATCAACTTACTCAAGCTAATCAATATTTTAATAAACAAGAATTTAGTAAAGCATCGCAACTATATTTACAATTAATTAACGAAAATCCTCAATTAAAACAAAGTTTATCTATTCGTTTTGCTCATTGTTTAATTTTAGAAGCCAATTGGGAAAAAATATCCAGTAATTTAATTCAAGGCATCAATTATTTATCTACTTCAGGTTGGCTTAATTCACTCTTTCAAGGTAAGCCCATTAACTCTGAAAATCAACCCATTCCTTGGTACACTTATCCTGCTATTGAATTTTTAGAAGATAAAATAAAGCCTGATTCTATAGTGTTTGAATTTGGTGGCGGAAACTCTACTTTATGGTGGGCTAGTAAAGCAAAACAAGTAATTTCTATTGAAAGCGATCGAGGTTGGTATGATCAAATTAAACAACAAATGCCCGATAATGTGCAATTAAATTTAGAAGTTGATGAAAAAAAATATCCAGATTTTATTAATCAATATCCTGATCAATATTTTGATGTAATTATTGTTGATGGAATTAATAGAAATAGTTGTTTAGAAAATAGTTTAAATAAACTTAAAAATAATGGCTTATTAATTTTTGATAATACTGATAGACATGACTATGATTTATCTTTAAAATTGCTCTTATCTCAAGGTTATAAAAGAATTGATTTTTACGGCTTAATTCCCAGTTATACTTATAAAAATTGTACATCTTTATTCTTTAAATCCACAGAAATTTTAGAAACAAAAACCTTACCTAGTGACAAAAAATCTTGTCTAGGTAAATCTTGTATGCAAATTACTAACCCCAAACCAATAAATATGAATAACTATCAAGATGATGATAACTGGCAATTAACAACCCCTGTCGCTTTATTAATCTTCAATCGCCCCGATACCACTGCCAGAGTTTTTGAAGCTATCCGTCAAGCAAAACCGCCTAAATTATTAGTAGTTGCCGATGGTGCAAGGGTTGATAAAACTGGAGAAGCGGAAAAATGTGCCCAAGCAAGGGCAATTATTAATCAAGTGGATTGGGAATGTGAAGTATTAACTAACTATTCCGATGTTAATTTAGGCTGTCGTAAACGAGTTAGTAGCGGTTTAGATTGGGTATTTGAGCAAGTAGAAGAAGCGATAATTTTAGAAGATGACTGTCTTCCTCATCCTACCTTTTTCCGTTATTGTCAAGAATTATTAGAGAAATATCGTGATGATGAACGGATTATGATGATTTCTGGTAATAACTTCCAATTTGGACGAAAAAGAGACGAATATAGTTATTATTTCTCCCGTTATGGACATTGTTGGGGTTGGGGAAGTTGGCGTAGAGCATGGACAAAATATGATGATTCAATGGAATTATGGACACAATTAAGAGATCATAACTGGTTAAAAGACGTTTTAGAAAATGATGAAGCAGTTACTTATTGGTCAAGAATACTTCAAGCTGTTTATGAAGGTTTTAGTAGTTGGGCATATATTTGGCAATATACTCTATGGCTTAATAATGGTTTAACTATTTTACCCAATGTGAATTTAGTTTCTAATATCGGTTTTGGTTCTGGTACTCATACAAATAACATCGATAATAAAGCTAATATGCAGGTAAAAGCCTTAGATTTTCCTTTAAATCATCCTTCTTTTATCATTAGAAATACTCAGGCAGATAATTTTACTCAACAAACAATATTTGGAGGTATTTCTCAGGTACAAGTAACCAATCAAGAACAAAAAATATCCATTGAAGATATAGTTAAGATAATTAATAATAATCCAGATCAAAATACTTTAGATATTGTTAATTCTCATTCTACTCATAACATTGGAATGAATTATGCTCAAGGGATTATCTTAGCTAAACAGGGAAAAATTAATGAAGCTGTTCACAATTTAGATATTTTATTGAGTTATTATCCTTATCACAAAAAAGGTATAGCTTTAAGAAAAGAATTAACTAAAAATATTCAGGATAAGCAGATCATTTATAGTTCTATTTTAGATAATGTTGAATCGCTTTTAATGCAAAATAAAATAGGAGAAGCCTTTAAAATTCTTAATGAAACGAAAGCTAAAAAACAACCAATTTTAGGGTTAGATTATTTAAGAGCAAAATGTTTTTTACAAATAAAACAACCAGCTTCTTCTATTCAATGTCTATATGAAGAATTACGCTATTTTCCTGACAATAATCAAGCAAAAATACTTCTTGAGCAATTATTAAACCAATATCCTCAATTTGTAGCTCATCAAATTGATGATCGAGAATTTCAAGGATTATATCAAGCTATTCAACCCTATACGATGCTCAGTGAAGCTCGGTTATATTCATTATTTACCCTAGTTAAACGGGTGTGTATCGAAGATATAGCCGGTAATTTTGTTGAATGTGGAGTTGCTGGAGGTGGTTCAACAGGATTAATTTCCGCTATTGTTAAACGTTATACTAAACAACCTCGTCAAGTTTATGCTTTTGACTCTTTTGAAGGAATGCCAAACCCCACAGATAAAGATAAATCTAGCGGTATTATGGCGGAGTTGACAGGATGGGGTACGGGTACTTGCGCCGCGCCCGAAGCCAGTGTAACAGAAATTTGTCAGAAATTAGGCTCTTTTGATGTTGTCACCCTCGTTAAAGGTTATTTTGAGGATACGTTGCAAAAAATGCGAGATCAATTAGGAGTAATTGCCTTTTTACACATGGATGGTGATTGGTATTCATCCACCCAAGCCATCATCAATAACTTATATCACTATGTTTCTCCTTATGGCTATATTCAAATTGATGATTATGGATTTTGGGAAGGTTGTCGCCAAGCCGTTACAGAATTTCAACAACAAAATAACCTTAAATTTAACTTAAATGTCATCGACAGTACAGGTGTATGGTTTGCAAAGTCGGAAGTTACCCCATTAAATCCCATTACACCCCCTCAACAACCCACCAGCAAACTAAAATGGCTTAACCTCGGTTGCGGAGGATGTTTTCACCCTGACTGGACAAATGTTGACTTTAACCGCACGGGAGAAGCCGTTATCCCCCATAATTTACTTAAAGGTATTCCTTTTGATAATAATAGCTTTGAAGTAGTTTATCACTCCCATTTATTGGAACATTTACCCAAAAACGAAGCCCAACCCTTCCTCGCAGAATGCTATCGAGTCTTACAACCTAACGGTATTATTCGAGTGGTTATCCCCGATTTAGAACAAATTGCCCGACTTTACCTCCAATCCCTAGAAAATGCCTTAAACGGCTCAGAAAATGACGCGCATAACTATAATTGGTTGATGCTAGAAATGTATGATCAAGTGGTGCGTAACGAGTCTGGCGGTGATATGAAACGCTATCTCGCCCAAAATCCTCTACCTAACCCAGAATTTATTATCGATCGTTTTGGGGTAGAAGGAGAAATGTTAATCAAAGCCTTTCAAGGTAGAAACTTTCCCAGTAAATCCTTAGCGGAATTAAACCCCACCCAAATCGGACAATTTCGCCAAGGGGGAGAAGTGCATCAATGGATGTATGACAGATATTCCCTCAAAGTTTTATTAGAAAAAGTCGGCTTTGTCGATGTGAAAGTTTGTCAAGCCAATGAATCAAGGATTAATGGTTTTAATAACTATAATTTAGATGTTTTGCCTGATGGAAAAGTGCGCAAAAGTGACTCATTATTTATGGAGGGAGTCAAGCCTTAGAATTAACGATATAATTTGACTAAAACTATGACATCAAAAGATACGATCGAGATTATTCAATCAAAAAATAACATTCCCATCCGATTGACTTATAAACAATGGTCTCATATTACCGAACATCACGACTATATGGCAGGGTATCAAGATTTAGTCATTGAAACCATAGCCAATCCTGATTTAATCGTCAAGGGGTGGACGGATGAACTAATTGCCCTCAAACAAAATCAGAAAACTGTGATTTCTCAAAAATGTGTCGTCGTTGTTTATAAAGAAATGGAAAATGATGGATTGAAAATCATGGATTTGTGATTACAGCGTTTTTGACTTCATCTCCTGAAAAAATTATCAAACGAGGTATTTTATGGCAGAAATAAATCTTTTAAAATCAGTACCTTATCTTCTTCAAGCGCCTTCCAATCAAATGTGGATGACTTATGATGAAGATGCTGATGTATTGTATATTAGTTTTCGTAAACCTCAAAAAGCCAACGATAGTATTTATGAAGATAATATAGTCTATCATTATGCCGATAAAATATTAGTAGGGATTACAGTTTTAAATGCTTCTTTATTTTCAGCAAATCCAAACTAACCAATAATAAGTAAATTATGTTTCCCATTGATAAATGCCTATTTTGTGAAGGTAAATTAAGCAAAAAAACAGTGAATGAAATTATAAAAAATGATGGAGATACCGTCAGTTTGGAAGTATTCGCCCTAGTTTGTGATAATTGCGGAGAAAGATAAAGATATTATGATCTTGAAACGATGAAAAAATTTGAATTAATTAAACAAAAATTAAAGTCAAAACAAACTATCATATTTGATTGTTACAGGTAAATCTTATTTACTCAAAGAATAAAACAAGGAGTAATTAAAACTATGAAACAAACTATCATATTTGAAATATCTCAAGAAGAAGACGGCGGATTTGTCGCAGAATGTCTCACAGAAGATATTTTTACTCAAGGAGATACTTGGGAAGAATTAAAAATGAATATTAATGAAGCCGTCAAAGGTTTTTATTTCGATCGACCTTTTTATCCTAATGTAAAATTACACCTTGTTAAAGATGAAATGTTAGTAATTCAATGAAAATTCCTCGTAATTTAAAAGGCTCATCACTAAGTAAAATTCTCTGTAAATTATGGGATTATAAAATAGTTCATCAGGAAGGAAGTCATATTATTCTTGAAACTAAAACACCAACTCATCAGAGAATTAGTATCCCTAATCATTCTCCTTTAAGGGTAGGAACTTTAAATGGAATTTTAACAAGTGTTGCTCGTCATAAACAAGTTTCTAAACAAGATATTTTAGATACTTTGTGATAATTACTCTTTTTATCAATCGGTTTATTATAAGATTTTGAACTATGAAAAAACAATTATTAAAAAACTATCAAATTGCCGTTAATTTCCCAGAAGCTAGTGGATTTGAACACTTAGAAATGTTGCAAATTACAGATCAATTAGCACTAATTGAAAATGAACTAAATGGACTAGAAAAAGAAGAATTATCCTTAGCAGATCACGTATTAATCAAAAATGCTAAACAATTTTATCATGAGTTATCCAGTATCATTGATTTGAAACAAAAAAGAGAACGTG
Organism: Geminocystis sp.; assembly: GCF_041753295.1. Classification (NCBI taxonomy): domain Bacteria; kingdom Bacillati; phylum Cyanobacteriota; class Cyanophyceae; order Chroococcales; family Geminocystaceae; genus Geminocystis; species Geminocystis sp. The sequence continues at coordinate 12,051 of NZ_JBGSUU010000071.1, read as the reverse complement.
AGCAAATTTCTTCTGGTTTTTGGTGGTGGTATTTAGATGTTTTAGCTAACTTACCTCAATTATTTTCATCCACAGAAAAAAATCTTCAACAAAAAGCAATATTTTAGATAATAGTATTTATGAATAAAGTCAAAATAAACTAAAGATTTGATTGTTACAGGTAAATCTTATTTACTCAAATCATAAAACTATGTTATAACTTGGAGGCAAAAATGCAATCTATTGATCAATTACCAGACAAAAATAAAGCTCAAATCATTTCTGTCGTCATTGAAAATAATGATGATGGTTACTTAGCAATGATACCTGGTATTCAGGGGGCTTTTGCAGAAGGAGACACTCCTCAAGAAGCCATATTTAATTGTATTGATGTTTTAAAAATGATTATAGAATATAAACAAGAACAAAAAGAAAATCTTAATTTAGGATCGATCGAACTTTCCCATAACACTGGTTGGACTTTTGCTATTCCCATTCAACTCTGACTTAAAAAATGACAAAATTAAGAGAGTTAACATATTTAGAAGTGGTAAATCGTCTTAAGTTTTTCGGCTTTAGATTTTATCGACAAGGAAAAGGATCGCATGAATTATGGGTTAGAGATTTCGACAACATTGTAGTTCCTGTTCCTCATCATCGTGGTAAAACAATTCGTAAAGGTACGATCAGAGCCATAATTAGAGAAATTAACGTCACGGTTGAGGAATTTATTGATTGTCAATAATCAGGAGATTCCTTTTTACAACAAGATAATTAACACAACTCAAATAGAATTGCTATATGATTAAAATTTTACATATTATTGACTTTCTCTGTCTTGGTGGTGCGGCACGATCGATGATCGCCATTTCTAAATATTCTAGCCGTTTAGATAACCAATTTCATCATCAAGTTATCTCTCTGAAAAAAGCTCAAATTCAGGCGGTAGAATTAGCCCAGAAAGCGGGTATGGAATTTTTAGAACCTATAGACGAAATCGAACGTAATCAAATTATTGCTTCGAGTGATTTAGTACATATTCACTACTGGAATAATCCTCAAATGTTTTCGTTTCTCCATTCAGAATTACCTCCAGCAAGGTTAATTATTTGGTTTCATGTGTCAGGAGATAATGCCCCCCAAGTTATCACCCGTGATTTAATTAACTATGCTGATTTTGCCCTTCCTTGTAATCCCCATTCCTACGAATTACCCGTTATTAAACAACTCAAACCAGAAATTCGCCATAAAAAAGTAGGCATGGTATATGATGCGGCGGATTTTGAACGAGTCCAAAACATTCAACCTCAACCCCACGAAGGTTTTAAGGTTGGTTATATGGGAGCGTTATCTTTCAGTAAAATGCACCCTCATTATATTTCCATGAGTGCCAAAGCCAATATTCCAGACGTTAAATTTATTGTTTGTGGAGGAGGTAATATTGAGTTTTTACAACAACAAGCCTTAGAATTAAACGCCCTTGATAAATTCGATTTTCGGGGATTTGTGGAAGATATAGCCTCAGAAATTGCCAAATTTGATGTTTATGGTTATCCCTTGTGTGAAGACACCTACGCCGCCGCCGAATTAAATCTACAAGAGGCAATGTACGCAGGAATCCCCCCCGTGGTGCTTCCCCATGGCGGTATCAAAAAGCTAATCATCAATAACTATACAGGCTTAATGGTTGATAGTGAATTAGAATATAGCCAAGCCCTAGAGTATTTATATCATAATCCCCAAGAAAAATTAAGACTAGGCAAAAATGCCAAAGAATACGCCAGTCAGATATTCGGTGCAGAAAATGCCGCTAAACAATTAAACCCCATTTATCACAAATTACTAGAAACACCTAAACGAAGCCGACAATGGAGTATTCCTACCGATGGTAGCCTATTAGATGAACCTATATCATTACTTGATGTAGTCGATATTCCCATTCAATTTTACGGTGCAAAAACATTTGTTGAATCTTTAGGAAATACAGCACCCCAATTTATAAAAAATTTAACATCTAATGATACTAATGAATTATTCACTACCGATGAACAAATAGCCAAATCATCAGCTCTTTTAGGCATGGGAGAAGGGGGGGTTTTTCAATATCTTTATTATTATCCTGATGATGGTTATTTAATATTTTGGAGTGCATTGATTTTAGAAAAACAAAATAAAACTGAAGATGCTTTTAGACAATATATTATGGCTATTAATAAAGGTTGTAAACATTGGCGTTTATTTTGGTATTTAGCGGAAATAGCAGATTATTTACAAGAAATTGACGTATTACAACAAGCCTTAAATAGTCTTGATAGTTATGTGCCTAATTTTCAACCAGCTCAAAATTTGAGAAAAAAATTAAATAAATTATTATTAGAAGAAAAAGAATTATCTAGCTTAAATTTAACTAATATTAACTATCTAATCTTCCCAGACTGGCAAACCGACGAGGAGGAATTAACCGCAGAATTATATAACCTCATCTCCACCCTAGCCAAAAACGCCCTGCTTATTAATGAGGGTTGGGGGGGATCAACCCTTGTCATCGACACCACAGGCATAACAGAAGAAGATGCTAATTTATTCCTATCTGGTATCGCCATGAATTTGATGATGGAGGAAGAATTAGACTTAGAAAATACCTTAGATTTTGCCCTGATTAATAACTTAAATGAGCAAAAATGGCAAAATTTATTACCAAAAATAACAGCTAAAATTAAGCTCAAATGTGATAACCAAGAGTTAGTTAATCAATCATTATTTGAAGACTTAATTACTATAAATAGTGAGGGGAACAATTATGTTATTTTTCCTGATTGGAAAGCAGATCAAGAACAACTTGCTATGACAATAAGTGAAGTTTTAAAACACATATCTCAAGAAGAAAATGCAATTTTGTTGGTAAATCTAAATAATGCTGATGGCGAAGAAGTAGGCTTATTTTTCTCAGAAATAGTGATGAATTTAATGTTAAATGAGGGGATAGAATTATCAGAAAATATTAATGTAAGTTTTGTTAATTTTACGGTTAATCAATGGCAAAGTTTAGGAAAATTAATTAAAGAAAAAATTAATATTGACTGCGAATTATTGCCTGACAATTTAGTTATATAGAGATAAAAAAAATAATTAATTAACTAAAAAAAAATTCAGTTACTATATTTCTGGTCCTATGAGAGCAAATATAATCTCATTAAATAGCAGTATAAAATACTATAAAAACATTATAACTGAGTGATATTAAGTGGTGTCGAAACTATGTTAGCGTGGGTAAAAACCATGACATGGAAAGAATTAAGACCAATTGTTCACTTAAGTGAAAAAGCATATGAAAAAGGAATCTCTTTAACCAAAAAAGAAATCAAAAATATTGAAATGTACTTGGAACGCAATCCATACTTACCAAAATAGGATATTTTTATTCGATTTTCTTAGCAAATAATTTCTATCTTAGAAATCACCTAATCTTTTAAAGCCCTATTTTTTTCATTCAAATATTTTAAGTTTGCTAACAATTTTTGATTAATAGTTGTTTAGTACGACTGTTCTAAGTTAAATTAGTACTAATGATAATCAACTTTTAATTAATGGGAATTTCATGATGGAAAATAGTGAACATTTGACCCCTGTACAAAAACAATTGTATGATTGGCTAGTACAATATATTGATACTAATAAACATTCTCCTTCTATTCGGGAAATGATGAAGGCTATGAATTTGCGATCGCCAGCACCGATTCAAAGTCGTTTAGAAAGAATGCGTAGTAAAGGTTATCTGGAATGGACTGAAGGACAAGCGCGTACTTTAAAAATTCTTAAAAATAAAAATCAAGGATTATCTATTACAGGTAAGGTGATAACAGGGGGAATCATTGAAGGTTTGAGTAACGAACCAGAAAAAATTGACTTTAACCCGATATTTAATCAATATAACTGTTTTGCTTTACAAGTAACAGGAAATACCATGATTAGTGAACATATAGCAGAAGGTGATTATCTAATTATGCGTATGGTATCTGATTTTCAACAAGTAAAAGATAAAGAAATTGTCATGACAAACATAGAAGGTTATGGTACAACCTTAAGAAGAGTTTATTTGACTGATAATGAAATTACCCTTAAATCTTTTAATCCTGATGATGAGCCTATTATTAGTTTAATAGATCAGGTAGAAATTCAAGGTGTTTTAACCAGTGTCTGTCGTCTTTTTTAATTAACAATTAGCTATCATTTGACAGTTGATCATTGATTTATTTGAGGAGTTGAATATGAAAGTTTGGTTGGTCAGTTTTTTATTATTATTTATCTTGACTCAATTTGTTCTTTGGGTTAAAAATTTCTTTGTACCTTTACCTTTATATATTTTTGGTGGTGCTTTTTTAGCCATCATCTCTAATTATGATCAAGGAATTAGTACATTTATTGATCATTTTCTCTCGGCATCAGGAAAAAAAAATAATGACTAATGAATTACCACAAATACAAATATATACTGATGGTTCTTGTTTAAATAATCCAGGGGCTGGAGGTTATGGTGTTGTATTGTTATGGGATAACTACCGCAAAGAATTATCAGGCGGTTTTAAACGCACTACGAATAATCGTATGGAAATTTTTGCTGTAATTCAAGGTTTAAAAGCCTTAAAAAAACCTAGCAAAGTTACTATTTATACTGATTCCCAATATGTAGTTAATGCTATTACTAAAGGTTGGGCAAAAAAATGGCAAAAAAATAATTGGCAACGCAATGCCAAGGAAAAAGCCAAAAATCCTGATCTTTGGCAAGAATTATTACAATTGTGTAGTCAACATCAAGTTAATTTTGTCTGGGTAAGAGGACATTCTGGCAATGTGGAAAATGAATGCTGCGATCGCCTTGCATTTACCGCAGCACAAGGAGAATATTTACCAGAAGATGTAAATTATGATTTTTAAAATTGATAAATAATGACAAATTAGAAGGGAAATGGAAATAGTATTTCTTATCTCTTCTTACTAATTTATTTAATGATGAAATCTGATTCCTAAAAACAGATCGTACATAAAACTCCAAAAGTTTTTACCTTTTAATAAATCTAAAGATTGATCACATCCTTTGGCATCTAATAAAGGTTTGGTAGCGTAATAAGCTGGTTGATATTGATACCAAGGAATAGAAGGCCATAAATGATGTATTAAATGATAATTTTGCCCTAAAATGAGAACATTCAAAATTTTACCCGGATAAACTCTAGCATTTTTCCAGCGATCGCGATCTTTAAAAGGACGATGAGGTAAATAATCAAAAAATAAACCTAAAGCAATTCCTACCACTAAAGCAGGTACAAACCAAAAATTCATGACATAACCGATAAAATCGTAATAAATACCTAAAAATACAACAGTAAAGAGAAATAAGCGACTCAAAAACCATTCTAAAAGCTCATTGTTACGCCATAACTTTCTTTTAAAGAAAAAAATTTCATGATAAAAAAATCTAGCGGCAATTAACCATAAAGGGCCACCTGTAGAGACAAAATGATCAGGGTCATTTTCTGGATCATTCACATGGGCGTGATGTTGCAAGTGTACTCTAGTAAATACAGGAAAGGCAAAACCTAGCATTAATGCACTGCCATGACCGAGTATAGAATTAATAATAGGATTCTTGTGACCGCTATTATGAGAAGCATCATGGATGACTGTACCCGACATATGTAAGGCTAACACATTGGCGGTAAAACAGATCCAACTGGTCCAACCCCACAAAAAATAACCGCAAGTAGAAATAGTGATTAATGAAATAGCGGTAATAAACATTAATACATTAGGATTAAATCCTCCATGTGCTTTAAGATATTCTCGTGGCACGGATTTCAGTACTGGTGAAACCGACTGCATTGCTATTTTCTGCTCCTTCCTTCAAATAAATTATTTCCTTGTGGTAGTTTACAATATTTTGCTCTTAAGGTAAAGTTTTGTAAATATTGAGATTCAGTTTTGATCATATCTTAAAATTATCAATTTACTTCTTTTTCTAGTGCTTTTTGGGCAATTTTAGTAACATAAACGGTAACTGCTACCGTCGCAATTAAACCAATTATATTTAAGATTAATTTTAGAGTATCTGTATCTCCACCACTAACCTCCGCCGCAGTTTTCGGTAATGATCCTAAATAAACATACATAACTGTACCGGGTAACATACCTAGCCAAGAAGCAAACACAAAATCTCTTAAAGAAACTTGAGTTACCCCAAAAGCATAATTTAAAAACACAAAAGGAAAAAGAGGTGAAAGACGAGTTAACCCAACTATTTTCCATCCTTGTTGTGCTACAGCTTTATCCATAGCTTTAAAATTAGGTTGAGTATCAATTTGTTTTTCTACCCATGTACGCAAAAAATAACGTCCAATCAAAAAAGAGACAGTAGCCCCCATAACAGATCCTATGGATACGAAAATTGTACCTTTTATCACTCCAAAAATTAACCCTGCACCTAATGTTAACGCAGATCCGGGTATTAAAAAGATTGTTGCAATGATATAGATAATTATAAAAGCGATCGCGCCCCATGAACCTAGTTCTAAAATCCAATTATTTGCGTTATTTAATCCATCACTAAGATATTGAAATAAACCTAATTGATAAGTTATGACTACCATTACCGCAACTCCTAATATCGTTAACCAAAATTTGCCTTTGTTCATGTGAGAACCTTGTTTGACGATAGTTTTACCATCAATATTTTAACCTGTGAATATCTTTATTTCTGTGTATATGAGTGCTGTATTTGGTATCTTGGGGAAAAATATAATAGTTATAGTGGTAGAAATCAAAGAGTGAATAACAAATTTATTTTACAGGCAATTCATTACTAATTTAACCAATTTACAATTTTATTCCAAATAGAAGATACAGATTTTGATAATTTATTCCAAATATTTCCAAATTTATCCCATAAATTTTTATCAATATCAACTGGTTTTGGTTGATCTGATTCGGAAGGTTTAATCTTATCAAAAGGATCAAGTTGAGAAGGTTTAATTTTATCAAAGGGATCATTTACAGATTTTGAAGAATCAAATTTATCCCAAGCATTCGATCTATTATTATCTAATTTACTCCAAGGATCGTCTTTTTTTTGTTTTAAATTATTTTGCTCTATTGTACACACAGGACCTGAAACTGGTGGATTCGTATTTGTTATAGGTGTTTGAGATGTACCCGAATCAAAAATATCAAAAGGTGATGAATCAGTATTTATTATTATTGGAGTAGGGGAAGAAGGAGCAGATACTTTTGGCTTTGGAATGGCGGAAAAATCGATAATTTTTTTCTTACCTTTATAGCCACTAACTAAACTTTCTAAAGGGTGTAAATATTCAATGTTTGATGTTTGACAAGATTTTTCTAATTGTTCGGTAAAATAAATGATTTCTTCAGAGAGTTTTTTAAGTTCTTTAAATGTAGAAGATGAACTAGGATTTATTAAGTCTTTGTCAGAAAAAATTAACCTTTCTTCTTGCTCAATTTTCTGCCAATAATGAGGATTTTCAGCGATAACTAAAAGGGATAAATAAATGATAAGTTCCGAAAAATAATCGGATTTTGGACTAAGTTTATCTAAATTCTTTCTCTTGGGATGTTGATAACCCGGTAATCCCTTAATAACATCTTTTTCATTACTTAATTGAGGCACATATAAACTATCATAATCAATTAAACATATATCCCCATTACTACGCACTTTAATATTACCATGTTGTAAATCTCCATGGGAAATATCTTTTTCATGAAGAATTGTCATCATTTCTAAAAATTTATCAGCAAAATCACGAATATAAATGGGATTGTTAATATTATTAGTGATAAATTCCTTAAAACTAACACCCTCAACCCATTCCATCCTAACAATAGGATATTTTTGCCCATTGACGATAATACCTTCTTCTCGATAAGCAAAATCAACAAAATAAGGAAGTTTTACCGTTGTTAAAACCGTTATCAATGGCTTGATAACGGTTTTTTAAGTTGCCTAAATCCTCTACCCAACATTTAAGAGCATATTTTTTAGGATTGGTTTGAATCTGATAAACAATAGCTTTTCCACCACTTAAAGAGAATAAAAAATGGGGATTTTGAACTTGCGTAACCGCTTTGCCTGTTTTTAATTTCGGGTCAAGTACAAAGTTATTAAGATACTTAACGGCTGTTTCATAATCGCTTCTTAATGGATATTTCATTTTCTTATATACCCCTCAAATTGAAATTTACACCACGTTAATTCGCTATTAATATCAACATTTTTAAATTGTGAAGGTTGTTTTAATGTGCCGAATAATGGGGCATTTTTATCAGGATTTATTGTAATTCTAATATTTTTAGTAAATGTAATTTCTTTATCTGTACAATTTTGAGTATTTGAAGTAGATTTATGTGCATAAACAGTGCGTAAAATTTTATCCCAATTTTCTCCTTCTTGTGTAATTTGTGCTTTCACTTTTGTTTGAGTAGATTCGATTAAAATTTGTGATAATTCTTTGTCTTTATAAATTGTCATACCTACCTCAATTTCTATCGATTTTTGTTCATTAATTTTTGATTGATTAGGAGTAGATGATTTAATATTATTTTGATTATCTGATGGATTTTGATCCCTTTGATTAGAAGACTCTAAATTATTTGATGAATTTTTATTTATATTCTTAGAATTATCCAAAGTTGAAATTTTATCCTGTGAATTAACTATCTTTTGATTAACAGAATTTTTCCCTATAAAATAACTGAGTAATGGTAGCAATAAAGCCAAAATGAATAAAAGATTTCTTTGCAATTTTAAATCTCTGTTTACTTTTTTAAAATCTCTTACTTGATTTTGTTCATTCCATATTGTACTTTCTCTATTATTAAGATGTAAGTTTATTCTCCTCTGGATAACTCCTCGTATTTCGATAAATTTAATAGCATAATTTTTGGCTAATTCAATTAATTTATTTTCTTGATCTAGCTGTAAATTATTATTATGGTTATTATTATTAGGTGTTAAAGGTGGTGAAATTAATTCTTCCTCCTTTTCTTCATTTGAAGTGGCGGTTACTGGAGATAATAAATTGTTATTATTTTGTTTTTGTGGATTTATTGAAGGTAAAGGCTCAAGAATTTTTATGTTATTTACTTCTAAAATCATTAGGGCAACGTCATCATTTTTCATGAAAATAGTCTCTTTTCTTGCGAGGGACACAAACTTTTCAAAATCTTGTTGATTATCAATATTTGTTATTTTTGTAAAAATTGGTTTATCATTTTCTAAGCATTGAAAAATAAATTCAGAGAGAGCATCTGTTGCTAAAATAAAGTAAAATTTTTCTGAGTTTCTTTGATTCTCAAAAGGTATATCAAAAAAATTAGGCTGAAAATCATTGTTTTTTTGATAACTAGCAAAATATTCAGGACGATTGCCAAAATCCTGAGAATTTTTTAGGGGATAACTAGCAATTAAAGTATTTATAGATTGATGATTTTTGACGATAAATAAACAACTATCACCTACTAAAGAAACTTTAATCTTATTTTCCAGAAATTCTAACCCAATGAAAGTAGAAGTTGCTGAGTCTCTACGATTAAGACGATTAGTATTTGTCACCCAAACAGGGTTAAAATCACGTTTTGCGGTTTCAACTTTCTCTGTTACTTCCTGTAACCATTTTTCCTGAATGGGTTTAAGCCATAATTGCCAGTTTTCTTGGTTAATATCAGAATTTTGACAAAAATGATTGACAAGAAGTTCTGCCCATAAACTAGGATAAAATGATTGACTTGCACCATCTGCGATCGCGCAACAATTTTGTTCTGAGTTTAGGTGAAAAAAATCTTGACAATCAGTAATACTTTCACTTTCTTTGTGAGTTCTAGCACTAAAAATAATACGAATTGGCATAATTTAGCTGAATAATAAGGATATTTTTCTGACAGAAAACGTTAACGTAAAGCCCCTTGAGAGCCAAAATTAAGCAGTTTAATTAATGTTTCTGCATCAGCATTAAACACAAAACCCTTCGCCCCAGTTTGCACATTAAAACCCGTATTTTTAGCACTTTCGATTAAAGGATCTGGTAATACACTAGAAATATCAAACAAAAATTTGGCAAATTGATTACTGCTAAAGGCGGAATCATTGCTAGGTAACTCTATTTTTCCTGCTGAAGCGTTGGAAATGTGAGCATTGAGGATAATTACATTACCATCACTGGTTTTCAATTGTGCTAATTTTTTGGCTTCATTAGTCGCTAAAGCCATGTTATTCGGTTCACCATCGGTAATATTAATGACAATGGGAGGAAAACCATTTGGATGATTAGTAATAAATTTTTCTATGCCATTAGAAGCCTGTTGAAAAGCCTCCGCCATAGGAGTACCACCATTGGCGATCGGATTAACAAACACTCTTTGTACTTCATCAACTTCAATTAATCCCCCAGCACCATCAGAGATTTTTCTTTTAACTGTAGTAGTGTTAGGATTTTTCGCTAATTCTGAAGCTGTTTCCAAAAACAGTATATCAACATTTGAACCATATCCTATTACTGCGACATAACATCTATCTTTAATACCATCCCCTGACGAACAAGATAAAATAATCTCTTCAATAACTTTATTAACTGCTACTGAGGCAAATTTTGCTTTACTTGAGTTGGCATAAAAGTCTGACATTGATCCTGATTGATCAATCATAATAATAATCAGCCCGGGGTTAGCACTACTCAACAATTCTTGATACATGATTCAAGTAACCTCATTTGGATTTCTTTCTTTCTTGAATAACATTGTATTTTATTAAATAATATGATAAAGTACACTCTTCGTACCCAAGTTGAAGTAAATTTAGTAGGATTTGGTATAATTCAGTTGATTAAATATTTAATTCTTAAAGTTACTGATGAAAAACTTTGATGAGGTGTTGGATTATGTTGATAATTTAATGGAGCTTACTTCAATACAAGAAAGTATCTTAAGAGGAACTTATCAGGGTAAAAAAAATTTTCAAATTGCTCAAGAATTTAATTGTAGTGAATCTCATATCAAAAAAGAAGCTGCTAAATTATGGCAAAAATTAGGACAAGAATTAGATGAAAATATTAATAAATATAATGTTCGTTCAAAATTAGCAAAAAAATATCATGTTTCTCAAGTTTCTGAATTTGGTTATTGTTTGCAAGTTGATGAAGGAAATATAAATATTTGTGATAAATCGCTACAATTTACAAATACTTTGTCAAAAAAATCCTTTTCAAAAACTAAAAATAAATTACCTCTAATTGACTTAACAGAAGCACCAGAAATCAATTACAATTATGACCGTGATTTAGAAATTAATCATCTAAAAGAATGGATAGAAAATAAAACTAAATTAATTAAAATTTATGGATTAAAAGGAATTGGTAAAACAGCTTTAATTCTTAAATTAACCTCAGAAATTAAAACAAAGTTTGATTATATTATTTATCGTAGTCTTGACAATAAGCCTAAACTTATAAATTTTAAAGATAACCTTAAACAAATTTTTTCTACTGGGGAGTTAACAACAGAAATAATCGATTATTTTAAAACCTTTCGTTGTTTAATCATTCTTGAATTTTTCGTAACAATCACTTTAGTTATAATTGATTATCCTAACACAAACGCCAAAAAGCACCCCCCTAAATTAATAGAGAGTGCCTTTTGATATTATTTAGTTTTTTAAACTATAACTTAACCGTTGATTACAGGTGCAGAAACTGGTTGTGCACTTGCTAAGTCTAAGGGGAAGTTGTGAGCGTTACGTTCGTGCATTACTTCGATACCGATGTTTGCACGGTTTAACACATCTGCCCAAGTTCCAATTACATGACCTTGACTATCTAAGATAGACTGGTTGAAGTTGAAACCGTTTAAGTTGAAAGCCATGGTAGATACACCCATTGCGGTGAACCAAATACCAATTACAGGCCATGCACCTAAGAAGAAGTGTAACGCGCGGCTATTGTTGAAAGAAGCATATTGGAAGATTAGACGACCAAAGTATCCGTGTGCTGCTACGATGTTGTAGGTTTC